>JAUIME010000097.1 GCA_030433195.1 bacterium | reverse complement strand
GAAATCGGCCGTCGTGAAGGCGACCGGCTGACGAATACCGAGATCACCTCGACGCGCGGGTCCGACGAGATCGGATCCGCGCGTTTGCATTCAGGGACTCGCCTCGTATCCCGGTCGTGATCGGCGCGTCATGAAGAGGCCGGGTCAGTTGCCGCCGAACAGGCCGCCCGCGCCGCCACCGCCGCGATTGCCGCCACCGCGGTTTCCACCGCGCGTGCCGCCGCCACGTCCGCCGCCCCCTCGACCACCGCCGCCGCCTTCTTGTTGCTCTTCGCTGCCTTGCTGCTGCAGCTGTTCGCCGGCTTCGAGGAGAGTCGGGAGCTCGGCCATGCTCGTCTGAGCATCACGCGGGAACGAGATGACGCGCGTGAATCGGTAGGGGATGTCGAGGCCGCCCATGCCGGGACGATTGTCGGGCACGCCGATTTCGAGCTCGACCTGCATGGCGCGAGGGAGCGTCTGCGCGTCGCGGCTGTCCCAGTTGTCGTCTTCGAGCAGCGCGCCTTCCTTCTGCGAGTCGCCCGCGCTCCGATTGCCGGATGCCGATCCACCTTCCTCGGCGCCGCCTTCCTCCGAGAGGTAGACGATGTCGAAGGTACGGATGCGGTCGTAGAGCAGTCGGTAGCGACCGCCCGCGAAGGGCTCCTCGTCGACGAAGAAGTCTTCGCGGCGGAAGAGCTGGAGGTAGTCGGAGTTGTCGGGGTTCGCGCGAAGCGCGTAGCCGACCTCGGTCACGTCGCTGCGGACGCGCGACTGGTCGTCGTCGCCGAGAAGCGTGCGTGAGTCGACGGTCGTGATGCAATCGAACCGGTCGGCGTCGCGCCCGCTCACGCTGCGCGTCTCGCCGAAGAAGTACGCGTTGTCCTTCACGTTGGTGAAGTAGATCCCGCGAACGTCCTCTTCGATGAGGTCGAGGATCGTCGGGCCGATACCGTACGGGTTGCCGTCTTCCTGGATCTGCTCGCGAAGGCGGACCGTACTGATGAGGATCCCGTAGAGCGCCGGTAGTATGAGCCCGAGCAGCGACAGCGCCACGAGGATCTCGATGAGCGTGAAGCCCTCGCGTCGGGCTTCGGACGGGGTGCGGAGCAGGGCGATCGCGCAGGCGAGTCGGCGCCTGGCGCCAGACGGCGCGGATCGTCGGGCTTTCGTCGTCGTCATCAGAAGAACCCCTCGTCTTCGACCGCGTCTCCCGGCAGGTACGTCGTCGCCGAGATCTCGTTGATCTCGCCGCGACTTCCCGGATAGTAGACGGATACCTTGACCCGCCAAACGCGGATCTCTTGTTCTTCGTCTTCGCCGCCGAGGCCGCCCCCTCCGCCGAGGCCGCCTCCTTCGTCTTCGTCGTCGCCGCGACGTCTCGAAGCGCGTTCGACGATCTCTTCTTCCTCGTCGTCCTGGCCGCCGAGGAGGTTGATCTCCTCCATCTCGACGCCCCAGGTGTAGCGCGCCACGACGCGTTCGTCTTCGATGTCTTCGAACTCGCCCTCGTCGCCGTCTTCGTACTCCTTCGGTTGGAGCAGGACTTCTTCCATCTGCAGCTGCAGCAGGTAGCGGGCGGTGTTGTAGTCGCGCGCGGCGCGCGCCTCACGGTACGAGTTCGTGCGGATCGCGAGGACGGACACCGAGCCGAGGGCGAAGATCGCGATCGCGACCATGACCTCGAGCAGCGTGAAGCCGCGGGTAGGGCGCTCGGTACGGGTCGTCATCAGAACAACTCCTCGGGGACTTCTTCGAACTCCTTGCGGTACGGGTAGTACGACACGAGTCCCGTCACGCTGTTGGCTTCGACGGTGTAGCGGCGACCTTCCTCGTTGATGAGGTGGACCTGAAAACCCCAGGTCATGCCGGTGGGGCCAAAGGGGACGTTGATGCGTTCGTCTTCCTTGCGGACGCCGTCGTCGAAGGTGAGGTCTTCCATCACGACGCCGCGTTCGAGCGTACGCCACGGGAGCTCGCGGGTCTCGCCCTCGAGGTCCATCCCTTCGCGCGCCGCTTCCGGGGCGATGATCCACCGCATCCGGTTGTCGGTGAGGTCGAACTGCAGGAAATAGAATCGGCCGTTGACGATCCCCTGGTTCTGCAGCAGCTCGATCGTCGATCCGATGTGACGCGCGCTCGCCTTGAGGCGCGAGTTCGACGTGATGCCGTCGAGTCGGGTCGCGACGATCGTCAGACTGAGTGAGAGGATCAAGACCACGACCATCAACTCGATGAGCGTGACGCCGCGCTCGCGACCCGCGTCGGGTGCCAGCGCGGCGGGGATCATCGGTCGTCTTCCTTCGGATAGACGAGGTCGGCGGCCATGCCGGATCCGCCTTCCATCCCGTCCGAGCCGAAGCTCACGAGTCGGACACCGTTCTCGTCGATGCTGTACTCGTACTCGTTGCCCCAGCCGTCCTTCAGATCGCCGTCTTTCAGGTACGAGCCCGTGCCGAGATCGTCCGGCGGATTCAGGAGCTCGTCGAGCGACTCGGGGAGCTTGTTGTGGTCGATCTCGAAGAGCTCGCAAGCCTTGCCGATCGCGTTCATTTCCTGTTCGGTCAGACGCTTCTTCGCGGTGCGAAGACGCGGGATGACGGCGACGGTCACGACGCCCGCCATGAGCCCGAGGATCGTGATGACGACCATGAGCTCGACGAGCGTGATCCCGCGGACGCCATCGGTCTGGAGCTTTCGCAAGTTCTCGGGGAAGTTCTGTACGGCTTTCATGATTCCTTGCTCCTTCTACGGGTGCTGCCGCCGGCTCAGCCGGCGAGGCTGTTGATGTCGAGGATGGGCAGGAGGATCGCCATCACGATACCGCCGACGATGACCGCGAGAAACACGATGAGCAGCGGCTCGAGGACCGACGTCATCTTTTGCGTGGCGGATTCGATCTCCTGGTCGTACGTTTCGCTGATCTTCTCGAGCATCTGCTCGAGCTTCCCACTCTGCTCGCCGACGGCGACCATGTAGCCGACGACGGGCGGGAAGACGCCGCTCTTCTTGAGGGGCGTCGAGATGTCGGTTCCCTCGAGGATGCGGCTGTGCACCTCTTCGAGTGTATCCGCTAGAACGCGGTTGTTCACGATATCCTTCACGATCCGGAGGCCGTCCATGACCGTCACGCCACTGTTGAGAAGTGTCGACAGCGTGACCGAGAAACGCGAGATTCCGGCCTTGCGGAACAGATCGCCGAAGATCGGCAGCTTGAGGAGTGTCTTGTCGAAACCGTGCCGTCCCTTGTCGGTGCGCAGGATCATCCGGAACAAGAGCAACATGACGACGATCATCAGCAAGATGAGCCACCAGTAGTCGCGCAGCATGTTGCTCGTACCGATGAGCAGGCGTGTGATGAGCGGCAGCTCGCGGCCGGCCTCGGTGAGGATCTGCGAGATCTTCGGGACGACGAACGTCATGAGCACTGACACCACCGCGATCCCGATGATGAGCATGATGATCGGGTAGGCGAGGGCGGCGCCGACCTTGCCCTTGAGCTGCGCCTCCTTCTGGAGGTAGTCGGCAACGCGCGTCAGTACGCCGTCGAGGTTCCCGGAGGCTTCGCCGGCCTTGACCATGTTCACATAGAGCTTCGAGAACACCGCCGGATGCGCTTCGAGCGCTTCGCCGAGGCTCGAGCCTTGCGTGACGCGCTCGCGCACGTCGCGGACGACTCGCTCCATCTGGTCGTTCTCGCTTTGCTCGATCAGAGCCGTGAGCGATTCGGTCAGCGGGATGCCCGCGCCGAGCAGCGTCGCGAGCTGTCGCGTGGCGAGCGAGATGTCGCCGACGCCGCGGCGCATGAACTTCGGCAGCGCGAAGTCGAAGCCCTTCTTCTCGGACGCCTTGATCATCGCGACGTCGGTCACGTAGACCCCGTCGCGGCGGAGTTTCGAGCGGGCTTCCGCAGCCGTGTCGGCGTTCAGGATCCCGGACGCGCTCTTGCCGACTGCATCCAGGCCCTTGTACTCGAAGATCGGCATAGAAGGAGCTCGCTAGAAGATGTCCGTCTGCGTGACCTTGAGGACTTCGTCGACGGTCGTCGTCTTGTTGAGGATCTTCTCGACGCCGTCCATGCGCAGTGTCGTGTACCCACGCTCGACCGCGCTCTTCTTGATGGTCGTCGAGCCTTCGCGCGCCATGATCTGGCGGCGCGTCGTGTCGTCGACCGGGAGCATCTCGTAGATCCCCGTTCGTTCCACGAAGCCCGTGTTGTAGCAGTTGTCGCATCCGCGTCCGCGCGCGATCGTGCCGTTCTGGAGCTGATCGGGCGAGATGCCGACCTCGCTCAGCTTCTGCACGTCGTTCGCGTTCGGCTTCATCTCTTCCTTGCACTGCGGACAGATCAGACGCACGAGGCGCTGCGCGATCACGAGCACGATCGACGACGACACGAGATACGGTTCGATGCCGATGTCGAGCATACGAGTGACGGCGCCCGACGCGTCGTTGGTGTGAAGCGTCGAGAACACCAAGTGACCCGTGAGCGCGGCTTGAATCGCGATACGCGCGGTCTCGGTATCGCGGATCTCGCCGACCATCATGACGTCGGGGTCTTGGCGGAGCAAGGAGCGCAGCCCGGCCGCGAACGTGAGACCCTTCTTCGACGCGACCTGGATCTGGCTGATCGTGTCGAGGTGGTACTCGATCGGGTCCTCGATCGTGATGATGTTCTTCTCGGCCGAGTTGATGCGGTTCAGCACACCGTACAGCGTCGTCGTCTTCCCGGAACCGGTCGGTCCCGTGACGAAGATGATGCCGTTGGGGTAGTAGATGTAGCGATGCAGGATCTCGAGGTTCTTCTCGTTGAGGCCGATGTCCTCGAGCTCGTACAGTCGCGCCGACTTGTCGAGGATACGCAGCACGAGGCGCTCGCCGTGGTTCGTCGGCACCGACGAGATACGCAAGTCGACCTCGGAGCCGCCGAGCCGGATCGTCGAACGACCGTCCTGCGGCAGGCGGCGCTCGGCGATGTCCATCTTGCCCATGACCTTGATACGCGAGATGATCGCCTCTTGCACGCGCTTGGGACACGTCTCCATGTCGTAGAGGATGCCGTCGATTCGGTAGCGGATCTGGACGCCGTCTTCGAGCGGCTGGATGTGGATGTCACTCGCGCGCATCTTCAAAGCTTGGAACAAGATCATGTTCACGAGCTTGATGATCGGCGCCTTGTTGGCCATGTCGAGGAGGTCGTCGGACTCCTCGATCTCCTTCGAGAGGCCGACGATGTCGGCTTCGTCGAGTCCGCCGAGCGCCTCGTCGACGACGTCGGACTTGGCCTTGTACGCGCGATTGATGAGCGACGTGATCTCGGACTTCGGCGCGAGTACCGGCTCGACCTCGGCGCCGATGAGGCTCGAGAGGTCGTCCATCGGATAGAGGTCGAAGGGCGAGCACGTCGCGACGCGGAACGTTCCGTTGTCACGCTCGAACGCGACGAGGTTGTGGTTACGCGAGAACTGCACGGGTACGGTGTTGATGTACTCGGGCGGAACGCGAATGCCCTCGAGCTTGTCGACGAACGCCATCCCGAAGATCTCGGAGAAGATGCGGAGCACCTCTTCTTCGGTGAGGTACTGCTTCTTCGTGAGCACTTGGTCGAGCGTTTGCCCCGTCTCGGCTTCGAGCTTGACGCACTCTTCGAGCTGGCGCTCGTCGATCTTGCCCGAAGCGATCAGTGCCTTGAGGATCTTGTCCCTCACGGGTGTCGTGCTCCTTGTGGTTCGTTGCGTCCTTCAGCGGCGCGTCGTCGCGCCGGGCGGTCCGTCGCCGTCGTCGGTCATCGACTCGGGTCGATGACCGATCGATCGTCGCCGATCACTGGCCGCCGGACATGTCGTCCTCCGAAGCGCCATCGCTCTCGTCGGGGTCCTCGCTGTCGATGTCGATCCTGTCCTCTTCTTCGATCGGCTCGAGCGACTCGGGAACCGGAGTCATCTCGGTCGGGCGCTCGGTCGGACTGCGGTAGCGCGGGATGTCGAGCGGGTCGATCGGCTCGGGCATCGTCGTCGTGTCGAGCGCCGCACCGGCTTTCGCCGCTTCGGTGCGTCGGCGATGATTCTCTTCGAAGTTCTTGTCGAACAGCTTCACGCTGTCGCCCATGAGAGCCTGCACCTCGAGCTCGCGCATGTACGTGATGTCGTACAGGTCTTCGAACGTCGGGTCTTGCAGGATGTGCGGCGTGATGAACAGGTAGAGCGTCGTCTTGCGCTCGGTGGTGCTCGTCTGGCGGAACAGGAAGCCGATGAGCGGCAGGTCGCCGAAGAAGGGCACCTTCGAGCGGTCTTCCGTCACCTGGTTCTGCGTCAAGCCGCCGAGCACCACGGTCGCGTTGTTCGGAACCGTGACCGACGCCACCACTTCGCGCGTCGTCTTCGGCGCCGGGATGACCTGGCCGCCGATGTTCTGCTGCGTTCCGGTGAAGTTCTCGACCAGCAGCTCGATGTCGAGGCGCAGGTAGTCGTCGGCGGAGATGTGCGGCGAGATGGACAGTGTCAGCGGCGCTTCTTCGAAGCCCCCGAAGCCACCCTGCGACACGCCACCGCCCGAAAGGCTCGACGTCGTCGTGGTCTGCGACTCACTGACCGTGATCGTCGCCGAGCCGTTGTCGTTCGTGAGCACCGACGGCACCGAGAGCATGTTCAAGATGAACGGCACCTGGAATCCGGGGATGCGGAAGATCCCGCCCGTGAAGCCGCCCGACGACAGCGCGTCGAGCGAGGGCAGTCGCAGCTCGGGGATGCCGTCGCCGTCCTGGTCGATGAAGTCCGTGAGACCGAAACCCGTGAAGCCGAAGCCACGCGAGATGTCGGCGTTGGGATCGTCGGCGAGGTCGAGGTAACCGAGCTCGACGCCGAACGTGTCGTTGAAGTCTTCGGCGAGCTCGACGATCGCGGCCTCGATGAGCACCTGCGGCAAGCGCTGGTCGATGTCTTCGAGCAACTTGCTCAACCACGCGTACTGCGTTCCCGACGCGCGGATGAGGAGCGAGTTCGTGTGCGTCTCGGGGACGATGATGATCTCTTGCTCTTGGAAGCCCGACGTCGCTTGTTGGCTGCGGTTCCCGGCCGTCTGACGGGACGACAAACGACGACTGCCGCTCGACGCCTCGACGACTTCGTTGAGCGTCTCCGCGACGTCTTCGGCGACCGCGTGCTTCAACTGATAGCGGTAGATGTCGGGAACGACTTCCTTGACCTCTTCGTCGAGCTTCGCGACGAGGTCTCGGATCTTCTCGAGATCGTCTTCGACCGCGTAGACGATCAGCGATGCGGTACGCGGGTCGGGAATGATCTTGGCGGGGGGCGCCTTGTTCTCGGAGCCGGCCTGCGCGCCTCGTTGCGCGCGGTTGCCGCCGGCCCCGAACAAGTCACCGCCGTCTTCCGCGTCGAGCAGGTCGGCGAGGATCGGTTGGAGCTCTTCGGGATCGGCGAACTCGAGCCGGATCTTCTCGAAGATGAGCTCGAAGCGCGCCTCCTGCTGGTCCATGATGTTGAGCATGCGCGCGACGTGGTAGACGGTCGGCGCGAACTCGGTGACGATCATCGAGTTCACGGCCGGGATCGTGGTGATGGCGCCGGCTTCGCGCGTGTTGACGATCTGCTGCAGATCGGTCTTCGCGCGGCTCGCGTCCATGTGCTTGAAGTTGATGACCGTCGAGATGATCTCGGTGCGGTACTGCCACTCGGGTTCGCTCATGAGCTCGTCGTATTCGACGAAGCGCGCTTTGGTCTTCGCCGTGCCCCGACTCGCGTTGTTGCTGAGATCTTCGACGAGGAAGAGGTTCGCGTCGGGAGGCCCGATCGGGAAGAGCAGGAGATCGTTCGCGATGAGGATCGACTTGAACGTCTCGAAGTAGTTCTTCCGCTTCACGCGGATGGTGTTGGTGATCTGCACGGCCTTCGAACGACCGCCCGCGAGCACCGCCGCGGCCTTCGGGCCGATGACGAAGACCTTACCCGTCATCTGACTCGCGTGATCGAGGAAGTCCTTGAGCGGGATCCCGTCCTGCTGGATCGCGATCGGGATGATCTCTTCGGGATCCATTTCGGCCGGTGCGTCCGCGGAACCTTCCGCGGCGGGGGCCTGCGCCCGGGCGTCTGTCGTGGCCGCGAATCCCGCCATCGCGATCGCGAGAACGAGAATCCACTCGAAGTGCGCCGACTTCATCGATTGAGGCTCCTTTCGGGGACGCGCCGCGGGCCGACTCGGCCCGACGAGCGAGGCAGTGAGCAAGGATGCAAGCAGGTTCGGGGTACCGCCCTGACCACGACGTTCATCCTGCGGGCTCGCCGCGGGTGGTCTTTCGGTCGTTTCGGGTCGTGCAAAAAAGCATAGGAGGCTATCAACGAAAGATTTAAGGGTCAACGACGCCCGAGAATCCCGCGTCGGGGCCTTAGACGGCGACTCGGCGGACTCCTTCCCGGCTTTTTCGGGGCGACGAAAGCGACGTCCGCATTGCGAGGGGCGGTTTTCGATCCGCGTCGCGGAGGCCCGAACGAAGGTCGAACCCGCAGCCGCCGTCGACGTTCCCTCGAACGCGACCTCTTCGAACCCGATCTCGAGGGACGGGCCGGGTCGATCGGGAGGGTGGACGAGAACGAAATCGGCGAGCCCGGCATCCAAGAGGGGGCGGGCGTCGAGGCGTCGGCCGATTCGAGTCCTCGCGAGCGGCGGTGGAAGGTTGCCCGACAGGTGGGGCATGACCGCGGTCGCGCGGCTCGGCAGCTCCGTTTCCGAGCCGGCGACCCGACGGGGTCGGGCCTTGCAAATCGATGAAGTCTAAGAAAATACGGCGAGTGGGGTTTGACAGGATCGGTGCGGGGGCTATAATCGCCGCTGTTTTGCGCCGACGACCGGCGAGGCGAGAACGGTGCGCGAGCACCGCGGACTTCTCGTTTCGAGAGGGCGCGGAACGGGAATCTGCCGCTGTGAGTCGGACTGCCGTCATGGCGTTCAGCAAAGAGAAGGGGGAGACGTGGCTACGATCACGAAGCAAGATCTCGTCTATCGGATCTCGGAGCGCATCGGACAAAAGAAGGTCGTCACCAAGCAGATCATCCAAAGCTTCATCGACGAGATCGTGCGTGAGTTGGAGCGTGGCAACCGCCTGGAGTTCCGAGAGTTCGGTGTGTTCGAGTTGAAGGAACGCGCGGCGCGCAAGGCGCGAAACCCGCAAACCGGGGACAGCGTCTACGTACCCGCGAAGAAGGTGGTCCACTTCAAGCCGGGCCGCAAGATGAAGGAAGTCGTGGGCGGTAGCGATTCCGACGGGGACGATTCTTCCGGTACGCCGAGCGGGTCGAACGACAATGGCCCCCAGGGTTTCGGCGGATCCAGCTCGGTCTGAGACGGCGCGGCTTTCCCCCAGTCGCGACCTGACCGGACGCTCCCGATGCCGATCCGACCGCTCGGGCGTGGTCGCCGGCACGCCCAAGCGGATCCTGCCACGATGGGACGGTAGGGGCCGGTTCTTCGTGGATCGGGTCCGTCCCGATGGCGTGCCGAGCCTCCATCCGCGAGCTGCCCCTTCGCTTACCGCCCGGAAAGCGATCGTACTTTGACTTCTCCGAGTCCAGACGAGACGGCCGATGCGTCGGTCAGCGCCGGCCACGTCCCGCCTTCGGGTGCGCGAGAGCGCTGGCTCGTTCCAGCGCTGTTCACGGCGTCGGGCGCTGCGGGGCTCATCTACGAGGTGACCTGGTCGCGCGTTCTCGCGACGTTCCTCGGAAGCACGGTGCACGCCGTCAGCGTGGTGCTGGCCGTCTTCATGATCGGCTTCGCGATCGGCGGCCTGCTGGCGGGCAGGCTTCCCGCGAGTCGATCGCCATGGCGTGCTTACGCGCTCGCGCAGGCTGCTCTCGCGGGGATCGGAGTCGCCTTCCCGATCGTCCTCGGCGTCCTCGACACCGTCGGGGTCGCGGCCGTGGCGGGGGACGTCTCGCGCTACGTGATCGCGGTGGTCGGCGTCGCGATCCCCACCGTCCTGATGGGGGCGACGTTCCCGTGGGTGGTCGCCACTTGGGTGCGCGATCCCGCGCGCGTCGGGCGGGGGACCGGATGGCTCGGCGGCGCGAATCTGTTCGGTGCCGCCGCGGGGGCCATGCTCGCGGGCTTCGTCACGATCCGCGTGTTCGGGATCCGCGAGTCGTCGTGGATCGCGGCCGGACTGAACATGATGGTGTTCGCGCTGAGTGCGCTCGTCCGGCCGAGCCGTGGCGTTTCGGGCGGGAACGAGCGGCGGACTCCGTTCGACGAATCGGCTGTCCGCGATCCCGAGGCGTCCGCCGTCGACGGCGGTGCGGCGCCGAACCTGACGATTCTCGTCTTCTACGCGGGTTTCGCGACGCTCGCGTTGCAAGTCGCGTGGACGCGCATCCTGACGTTCTTCCTCGAGGGATTCACGTTCACGTTCGCGACGCTCGTCGCGACGCATCTCGTCGCATTGTTCGCCGGGAGCGTCACGAGCGGGGCGTTGTCGCGAGACCGTGAGCGGAGCCGACGCGCGTTGCGCGTCGCGAGTCTCGTGTGGCCGGTGGCGAGTGTCGCGGCGCTCGCGGCGCTTCTGTCGGCTCCCGATCTCCCGGAGACGCTGCGGTTTCGGTTCTCGCACGAGTCCGGTTCGATCGGACACGCGCTCGGTCTGTTCGCCTCGTCGTGCCTGTTCGTCTTCGCGCCGACGTTCTTGTTGGGGATGATCCTGCCGGCGGCGGCCGGTGCCCTCGGACGATCGACGACGAGGCCCGACGCGTTGGTCGGACGTCTCTACGCCATCCAGAACTTCGGCGCGGCCCTGGGAGCGGTCGCCTGCGGCTTCGTGCTGCTCGATCTCGCGGGGATGAAGGGAACGATCGTCGGGGTCGCCGTCGTCGGATTCGTCCTCGCGGCGGGCTCGGCACGCACGTCGATTCGGCGATCTCCGACAGGACTCGGCGCGACCGCGATGGCCGCGATCGTGCTCGGCGGCGCGATCTATACCGCACGTCCGGGTGATCCCGTCATCGAGAGCTCGCACGTGTTCCGCGGTTCGCGCGGACCCGAACACGTTCTCGTGACGTCTCGTGAGGGCAGCGGTGGGTCGGTGTCGGTGGTGGACAACCTGCGCACCGGCGAGCGCTTCCTCTACACCGACGACTTTCTCGCTGCGGGCACGGGC
>JAUIME010000096.1 GCA_030433195.1 bacterium | reverse complement strand
CATCGATCGAACGAAGTGCAGATCCTCGAGGATCGGCTGAGCGGGAAAGCCGCCGATCTCGTCGAATATGCGTCGCCGCACGAAAAGCCCCTGGTCACCGTAGGGCGATCGAAGCCATCGTGTGCGCGCGCTCACCGCATGCTCGAGCAAGCGATAGCGCAGCCCCGGCGCTTCGACGGCGAAGCGGAACGAACCGCCGACGACCGATGCGGGATCGAGCGCCCGACGGATCGCCGCGAAGCTTCCCGGCACGACGACGCTATCCGCGTGCACGAACCAGAGCACGCGCCCGCGTGCGACCCTCGCGGCGTCGTTCATCTGCACCGCGCGCTGTGGGCGCGAGGCATCGACCACGCGCACGCCATCGAACGACTGCGCGACCGCGAGCGTCCCGTCGTCGCTGCCGCCGTCGCTGACGATCACCTCGGCGCGTTCCGCAGTCGTGGCCAACGACGCGAGACATCGGCCGAGTGCCGACTCTTCGTTCCATGTCGGAACGATCACGGTGACGAAGGGCGAAGCATCCGTCATGAGGGGAATCCCGGATCAGCGGTGCCCTGCGAGCGTGGAGGCAAAGGGCTGCACGTCGTGATCCTCACTCAACGGCGAAAGGCGAAGAAACGCTCGAGCCAGTGCTTCAAGCCCGGTTTCAAGCGCGTTCGGTTGTAGGCGTCGCCGGCGCGGCGGATGGCTTCCGCCTGCGTCGGATAGGGATGGATGACGTTGGCGATCGAGCCGAGGCCGACGCCGTTCGTCATCGCGAGCGTGATCTCCGAGATCAGATCGCCCGCGTGCGGCGCGACGATCGTAGCACCGAGGATCGTGTCCTTACCCTTCGCCACGTGGATCTTCACGAACCCGTCGTCGTCGCCATCGAGGATCGCGCGGTCGACCTCGTCGAAGTCTTGGCGGAACGTGTCGATCTCGACTCCGCGCTCGGCGGCTTCGTGTTCGTAAAGACCGACGTGCGCGATCTCGGGTGACGTGTAAGTCGCCCACGGAATCGTCAGCGCGCTGGCGCGCGATCGGCCGAAGAACAGGGCATTGCGGATCACGGTGCGCGCGAGGAAATCGGCGGCGTGCGTGAACTTGAACTTCGACGCGACGTCGCCGGCGGCGAAGATCGACCGGTTGCTCGTGCGCAGCCGATCATCGACCTCGACGCCGCTCTTCGTATCGAACGTGACTCCGGCGCGCTCGAGCCCGAGTCCTTCGACGTTGGGAACGCGCCCGGCTCCGACGAGGATTTCGTCGGCGTCGACCGTGAACGCGCGGCCCTCGGTCGTGCCGCTGAGTCGCTTGGTCGTGCCGTCGCGTTCGACGCGCTCGATCTTCGCGCCGAGGACGAGCTCGATGCCGTCGCGCTGCATCGCGCGCTGGACGATCGCGGCCGCGTCGGGATCTTCGCGTGACAGGATCGTGCTTGCCGCGTCGATGAGCGTCACCCTCGCGCCGAATCGCGCGAACGACTGCGCGAGCTCGCTTCCAATCGGGCCGGCGCCGATGACCGCAAGGCGCTTCGGCGCCTCGGTCAACGTGAAGACGGTCTCGTTGTCGAGGTAGCCCGCCTCGGCGAGGCCGGGAATCGGCGGGGCTGCCGCGCGCGCCCCGGTCGCGATGCAAGCTTTCTTGAAGCGTAGCGTCGCATCGCCGACCTGGATCGTGTCTCGCCCTGTGAACACGGCCTGGCCGAGGAAGACGTCGATGCCGAGATCACGGAATCGCGCCGCCGAATCGACGGGGCTGATACGTGCGCGCAGCCGACGCATGCGTTCCATGACCGCGGCGAAATCGACGCGCGTGCCGTCGGGCACGCGGACCCCGAAATCGTTCGCGTCACGAACCGTGGCCGCGATGCGCCCGGCGCGAATCAACGCCTTCGACGGGACGCATCCGACGTTCAGGCAATCGCCGCCCATCAGGTGCCGCTCGACGAGCGCGACCTTCGCCCCGAGCCCCGCCGCGCCGGCCGCGGTCACGAGGCCCGCGGTGCCGGCGCCGATCACCACGAGGTTGTAGCGGCTCGCGGGCGTCGGCGCGGTCCAGTCCTGTGGGTGGACGTTCGCGACGAGCGCGCGGTTGTGGACGTCGTCGGGAAGCATCGTCCCGAGCTCGGAAGCGTCTCGTGTCATCGCGCTCGACCTCGATCAGGTGTCGTCTCGTTCGTCCGTGTCGGAATCGGTCGAATCCTCGTCAGCGTTTTGGTCGTCCGGCTCGCCGATCTCTTCGGCCAGGGCTCGCTTCGCGATCAGCGTCACGTAGACGGTGACGACCACCGTCGCGATCAGCCCGACGATGAAGAATACCGTCTTCGCCGTGCTTCCGGTCGCTCCACCCGTTGCAGCCGAACCGAGGTACACGTAGAGAAGCGTGCCCGGGATCATGCCGATCCACGACGCGATCACGTAGTGGAAGAACGGGATGCCCGTGATTCCGTACATGTAGTTTTGCAGGTTGAACGGGAAGACCGGCGAGAGCCGCGTGAGCATGACGATCTTCCAACCTTGACGCGAGACGGCGCGGTCGATCGCGGCGAATCGTCGGTTGCCCTCGAGCTTGCGCTCGATCGGCGCGCGCGCCACGGTTCGTCCCACGAGGAATGCGGCGGCGGCGCCGAGAACGCTCCCGATCGCGACCCATGCGTATCCGAGCAGAACGCCGTAGATCGCGCCGGCCGCGAGGGTGAGGATCGATCCGGGGACGAACGCCACGCTCGAGACCAAATAGATGCCGATGAGCGCCACGGGACCGAGCGCACCGAGATCGCGAATCCAGTTACGGATCCCCTCGAGCTTCGAGGACACGTCGAAGACGAACGACGCGGCGATCGCGATCGCGACGATCGCGAGCAAGCCGCCGATGCGGATCCAGGGCCGCTTCGGCGACGAATCGTCATCCTCGGCCGCCGACGCGTCGTCGGTCGCCGGATCCTGTCGTTTGCTGTCACTCATCGCGTGCGTCCTGTCGCCCGGCTCCGTCTCGCGTTCTGATCCCTCCGGTCGCCGGCTCGGGAACGCGGGAGGGGATCGATCGATTCGGACCGATCCGTCGAAATCTCGCCGTGGCGGTTGCCGTGGCGTCGAGGCGGTGCGTTCGCCAGGCGCTCACGCGCGGTCGATACGCCCGACGAAGTCCGCGAGGCGATCGACGCCGCGATCGATCTCGTCGATCGAGATCGCGTACGAGATCCGTACGAAGGCGTCCGACCCGAACGCGACGCCGGGAACGATCGCGACCTTCGCGTGCTCGAGCGCGGCTTCGGCGAACGCGAGCGAGCCGTCGATCGACTTCCCGTCGATCCGGCCGCCGAAGAGCCGCTCGACGCGCGGGAAGACGAAGAACGCACCGCTCGGCGCGATGCAGTCGAAGCCGTCGATCTTCGCGAGCCGGTCGAGCATGTGCTGCCGCCGCCGATCGAACTCCACGACGCGCCGCTCGGTTTCGGTCTGGTCGCCCGTCAGCGCTTCGATCGCCGCGTACTGCGACACCGTGCAAGCGTTCGACGTGCTGTGCGACTGCAGGCGCGACATCGGACCGATGAGCTCACTCGGGCCCGCGGCCCAGCCGAAACGCCACCCGGTCATCGAGTAGGTCTTCGAGACCGCGCCGATGACGACGGTCCGCGCGCGGGCCGCATCGCCCAGAGCGCCGAACGAGACGAACGTTCCGTCGTAGACCATGCGCCCGTAGATCTCGTCCGCGATCACGACGAGGTCGTGCGTCTCGGCGATCTTCGCAACGGCCTCGAGCTCGTCACGCGTGTAGACGGCACCGGTCGGGTTGCTCGGCGAGTTGAGGATGATGGCGCGCGTGCGGTCGGTGATCGCGTCTTCGACCCGCTTCGGATCGAGCCGGAAGTCGGAGTCCTCGGTCGGGATCACGACCGGGACGGCCCCGCACGAGCGAACCTGCTCGGGGTACGACACCCAGTAGGGCGAGGGGACGAGGATCTCGTCGCCCGCATCCGCCAGAGTCTGCACGGCGTTGAAGATCGCCTGCTTGGCCCCGTTGGTAACGAGGATCTCGCGTCCGGCGTCGTATTTCGTGCCGAAGTCCTCGTGCAGGTGGTGCTCGACCGCCTTGCGGGCTTCGGGGAGTCCGGCCGCGGCCGTATACTTCGTGCGATTCTCGCGGATCGCGCGCTCGCCGGCCTCCTTCACGGGATCCGGAGTCGGGAAGTCGGGCTGGCCGGCGCCGAAATCGACGATGTCGGTTCCCGCGCGGCGGAGCTCCTGCACCTTGGCGTCGAGAGCGAGGGTGGCCGATTCGGCCATGGACGCGATGCGCGAGGAAATTCTCATGGGGAGAGGAGATCTCGGGTGGATTTTCGAAAGGCTGTTTATAGCAGGGGCGTCTACGGAGGGTCAAGATCGCCGACCTCCATGAGACTTTTGCTTGACAGTCCTCTCCGGCGGTCCAAGAATCCAAGGATTCGCGTCGCGGTGCCCTTGGCGCTCGCCGGCGCGCTCGACGACACTCCCACCGACTCCTGAGAGGTACGGTTCTCGGATGCGCCGATATCAGAAACGAAGGAGGTCAGCTACGTCATCTCGACCAACGAACTCGGCCCGGGCCTCGACGAGCTGCCCGATTCGCTGTTCATGCGGCGGATGCGCGCGAACGAGGGCTATGAGGCTTTCGTCTCGTCCGAGTTCTGGCAGAGCGTCGAGGGGCAGTATTCGCTCGCGGAAAACGTGCGGCGGCTCCAAGAGATGCGCGACAAGCTGCCGATCGACGTTCTCGAGGGCGTGCTCGGCGACGACCTCGTGATCGCCGGGAATCCGTCGACGGCGGCGGTCAACGAGTGGGACTTCATCGTCTACTCGCGCATCGGCAAGCTCATCAAGATCGGGGTCGACTTCTGCGACAATCCGATCGTGAAGGGGCGCCTCGACTCGTCGATCCAGCTCGAGCGGGTTGCGGGTGAGCGGTTTCGCGAGGTCGCTCTCGTTCAAGACGGCAAGGAGCACCGCTTCTTCTTCACGCGCATCAAGGACGTGTTGGTCGTCACCAACAAGCGCGACCTCATGCGATCGGTGATGAGGCTTCGCGCGATGGGGCCGAACCTGAGTTTGGCGTTCGATCGCACGTTCCAGCAGGCGGAGGTGCCCGAGCCCGAGGCGCCGACCGAGTACTCGTACTTCTTGAACATCGCGCGGCTGTGGACGAGTCTCGAGATCGACAAGCGTCTCGAAGCGCCCGACGTGCCGGGGCAGATCAAGTTCGCGCTCGAGTTCTTCAACGCCGATCGGCTTTCGCTCGGCGCGGGACAAGTCGACGTCACCGAGGCGCCCGAAGTGCGCGGCGATTTCATGCTCGCCGAGAACGCGATCCAGTTCCAGCACGAGTACCGGATCTTCAACACCGAGCCGATCGACGTTTCCGACGCGATCGATCGCTTCTTGCCGTTCGTGCCGGACGATTGCTTCTCGTTCGTCTTCTTGCGATGTCCGGCGCCCGATCTGTTCACGCTGCTTTCGAGTCAGGTGGGCGACAAGGCGCGGCAGCTCGTCGATGAGACGCTCGCCGAGAAGCCCGTCTACCGCGACTTCGACGACTTCCTGCAGCAGACGGCCGCGAACTTCGGAGATCGACTTTCGATCGCCGTCTCGCGCATCGACTACGGATCGGACCGACCGTTCCGTCCGCTTCCGGCGGTGACGCTGTTCTTCGAAGTGTCCGACCACGAGCGCCTCGAGAAGTTCCTCGACTATCTCACGGGCGACGAGTTCGCGTTGTCGGACATGCAGTCCGAGGAGTACCTCGGCACGACGCTGCACGTCGGTCAGCAGAAGCTCCCCGTCATCGAATGGGCGACCGAGCTCGCCTATGCGACGTTCGACGACACCTTCGTGCTTTCGACCTCGTACCTGTACTTGCGGCGCGTCGCGGAAGTGCACGCCAAGCAGAGCCGCTCGCTGTTCGCGAATCCCGACGTGTCGGCGCTCGTCTCCAAGTTGCCGCGCAAGGCGAACGCGTTCACCTATTGGGACGCCGAGTCGGCGCTCGATTGGCTCGACGACTACAAGCACTACATCGCCGAGATGAAGTCGGCGTTCCCCGACCACCAGTGGGTGACCGAGCGGCTCAAGGCCGAGCAGCGCGTGCGTGCGTCGAACCCCGGAGTGTCGCGCAACAGCACCGAATTCGATGTGCTCGTCGAAGAAGAGCTCAAGCGCGTCGAGCGCGATTACGAAGCGACCGAGCGCGACCGCCTGCTCGCCAAGTACGACGAATACTTGCAGTGGGCGCGCGTCTTCGGGGGCGGAGTCGGCAGCCTCACGTTCGGAACGGACCGGATCCAAGTGTTCGGACGGTCGGCGTTCGCGTTCCAGGAATGACGTGCGAGCGAGAAGACGCGAAAAGAGGGTTGCAGCCTCAAGCGCAAAGTGCTTCAATTCCGATCTCATTCGACGGGAGCGCGAGTGGCGGAATTGGCAGACGCGCTAGAATGAGGCTCTAGTGGACCTTAAAACAGTCCGTGGGGGTTCAAGTCCCTCCTCGCGCACCACTTCTTTTCTTCTCCCGTCGCTTCTCGGTCCTGCCTGCCGAGACCTCGAAACTTCACCCCGGAATCGCCCCGAGCTGTTCGCACCGCGGGCTGTTCGTATCCGCGAACTGCTTGCACCGCGAACTGTTCGCACCGCAGATCTGCTCGCACCGCAGATCTGCACCCGGGGCGCCCCTCGCTTGCCGTAGCCATCGAATCGTCCACGGGAGCGAAGTCTCGAATCACGAAGGCTTGCGCGCGGCGATCTCGCAGTACGACTCGGCGATCCAGTCTTCCGACGTGATCGGGAAGGGCTCCGCGAACGTGAGGAGCTCGCGCTCGGCTTCTTCGGGCGTCTCGCCCGGGCCGAGGTCGTAGCGAAGCACGAGAAACGGCACGTTCGGCCGTACGCGATCGAACTGGATGCGCACGTTCTGTCGCACGAACGTCTCGCGTGACACTTCGACGACGCCGCGCACCGAAAGCGCGGCGGTGAAGAGGGCCAGGCTGTCCTTCGGGTCGTCGAGCGCGACCGTGTACCAGTGGCTGAGCTTGGGCTGGCGCTTACGCTCACGATCGTAGTAGACGAGACGATCGAGGTCGGCGTCCGACTCGCGCAGCTTGAAGTAGCCGCGCGGGGCGTCGAAGTACGTGTCCTTGTGGCGGCCCTTGCCGTCGAACATCGCACCGATCTCGAGCGCCACGCGACGCGCGGCGTCGAGCTCGGGGCAGCGCGCCTTGATCTCGACCGTGAAGTCGCCGCGGGGGTCGCGTAGGTCGTCGGACCGCATCAGGCGCCGTCCGTCTCGCTCGCGGCGAGCGCGGCTTCGAGCGCGTCGGACGATCCCGAGCGCCGCGCGAGGGCTTCGACGAGCGCTTCGAAATCGTGGCGCGGCTGCGTGGATGCGCCGAGGTCGAGGCCGTGGTCGCCCGTGACGGAGCCGTGGAAGTCGGAGCCGCCCGTGATGAGGAGCCCGCGCGCCATCGCGTAGCCGCGGAGTCGTTTCGAGATTCGACGCGGCTGGCGCGAGTGGTACACCTCGATCCCGTCGAGGCCCTCGTCGACGAGCTCGTCGAGCTCGGATTCGCCGTAGCGCTTTCCCGGATGTGCGAGCACCGCGACGCCGCCCGCTTCGTGGATCGCACTCACCGCGCGGTGAAGCTCGACGCGCGTCTTGCCGACGTAGGCGTCGCAGTGCGGCCCGATCCATCGCTCGTAGACTTCGCGGACCGACGATGCGTGGCCTCCCGCAAGGAGTGCGCGCGCGAGATGCGGCCGAGCGGGCGAGGCCGGCGGCTCCGGCAGGACGTCGTTCGGATCGAGGTCCACGCCTTCCCGACGCAACGCTTCGATCATCGAGCACAGGCGATCGCGCCGCGATGCGAGGAGCGTCTCGCAAAGTGCCGACACGGGCGCGATGTCGTCGAGCGTCGCGAAGTATCCGAGAAGATGCACTTCGCCATCACGAAAGTGCGTCGACAGTTCGACACCGGGAAGCACGAAGACGTCGGCTTCTTCTCCGGCTTGCCGGGCTTCGGGAATCGCGAGGATCGAGTCGTGATCCGTGATCGCGAGCGTTCCGATTCCGAGCGAGCGTGCGCGTCGAACAACGGCTTCGGGAGTGAGCACACCGTCCGAGTAGGTCGTGTGCACGTGCAGGTCGATGAGTCCGTGGGCTCTCGCGATCATCCGAGGACTCTAGCGAGAGGGGAGTGTCTTGTGAAGGGAGTTGTCGCTGCGCGTTCGCGTCGCGCGGCAGTGGATGGAAAGCGGAGACGACGCCTTCGGGTGACCTCGAGACTCTCGGTGTCGCGACTTCCTGCAGACCCCTCGAACCTCGTTGCGTTCTTCGTCTTTTACCCCGTAGCCAAGATCACCTTCGTCGTCGTTCCCGCTTTCCGGTACCGCTGGGTTCCTCCGCGCGCCGCGACCCCCCAGTCGCGGCGCGCTCCTTCGAGCGCTTCCATCCGTTGTTTTTGTCGGTGTTTGCCGCCTCGTTGCCAGGCGACGGGAGAGGACATCGCGATCCCCGTGCCAAGACTCGGTGGATTGTCTCAGGTCGTTTTCGGACAGATGGTTAGGTCGTTCTTTCGAGTTGCGCCACCCGGCCTTGCGGGCGCCATTCTCAATCCCGATGCGAGAAATCCTCCGATCTGATCCACCCTCGAGGCTCTCCGCCGGTTGCGCCGCGGGATCTGCCGAACTACGCTCTACGGCTCTGCGAACCGGAGGCAGCGAGCCGTGGGCCCGCCGGAAGGTTCCAGCCAGGCTCCCGAAAAGGCGAGAGGGGGTGATGTAATTTGCCTTTGAAAGTGACTCGCGCGAAAAACGAGGACATGGAACGTTTCCTCAAGCGCTTCAAGCGAGTGTGCAATCGTGAGGGCATCCTGAAGGACATCAAGCAACACGCGTTCTACGAGAAGCCCTGCGACAAGCGCCGCCGCAAGGAGCGCGAGCGCAAGCGAAACATTCGTCGCGCTCTGCTGCGCAAGGCCAGGCGAAACCGCAAGAGACGTTGATGCACGTCCGCGTCTCGCGGTAGTACCGAACGTCCGACGGGACGGGATCTCCGGATCTCGTCCCGTTTTCCGTCTGCAACCCGTTCGCGGGGCACGCTCCGCTCACGATCGGAGGCTGGCATGTTCCGAGGGCATAGGACACGTCACGCCGTGCCGCATAGAAGCGGGCGCGGCCCAAAGCTGCGCAGACCCGGCAGCGTTTTCGCTGTCGTGATCGGCCTTGCGATTGCGCTCGGCTTGGCGGTTCCGCTGTCGGCCCGCGCCGCGGGATCTGCCGAAGGCGATGACGCCGCAGCTCGCATCGCCCGTTGGTCGGAAGACCTCGACTCGCTCGCGAAGGAGCTTCCCGAGCGCCACGTCGATTTCTTCCACTCCTTGTCGCGCGAGGCGTTTCGTCGTGACGTTGCCGCCGTTCGCGCTTCGATCGAATCCTCGACCGACGCCGAGCTCACGCTGCGATTCATGCGCTTGGCAGCTTCGGCGGGGGACGGGCACACGCGCGTCGCGGGCGACTTCGCGTCGTTTCGCGCGTTGCCGCTGTCGATGTACGTCTTTGCGGACGGCGTCGGCGTTATCGCGGCGACCGAAGCCTACGCCGAGCACGTCGGCTCGCGCGTCGTCGCGATCGGCGACAAGAGCATCGACGAGCTCGAAGCTGCGCTCGCGCCGTTCATCTCCCACGACAACCGTTCGGGACTTCTGAACCAGCTCCCGTCGTATCTTCTGCTCGCGGACGCGCTGCAAGAGGCTGGAGCGATCGATTCCGTCGAGTCGGCGCGCGTGACGTTCGAAGCCGATGGCGAGCGCAAGACGGTCGATATGGAGACCGTTCCCGTTCCCGAGCTGCGAACGATGACGTGGAAGCCGATCGAGCGTAGCGCGCCGCTGTGCGAACAGAAGATGCAGTTCCCACACTGGAACGACTGGATCGCCGACGCGAAGACGCTCTACTTCAAGTACAACGCCTGTCACGATGCCGAGGGGTTCAACCGTCTCGTGAACGGGACGGTCGGGTTCATCGAGCAAAACGACGTGGAGCGATTCGTGCTCGATCTGCGTCACAACGGCGGCGGCAACTCCGTGATCTTCGCGCCACTGCAACGATGGCTCGCGGCGAGCGACTTCAATCGACCGGGCGGGCTGTACGTGATCCTCGGGCGTCGCACGTTCTCGTCGGCGCTCTTGAACGCGCTCGATCTGCGATCCACGAGTGCGATCTTCGTCGGCGAACCGACGGGGGGCCGCCCGAATCACTTCGGTGAGGTGAAGACGTTCCAGCTTCCGAACAGCGGCCTCACCGTCGCGTACTCGACGAAGTACTTCCGCCGCATCCCCGACGCGGATCCGCCCTCGATGGAGCCCGACATCCACGTCGAGCCGACGTTCGAGCAGTGGAAGGCGGGGCAGGACCCGGTTCTCGAGACCGTGCTCGCCCACCGCGTCGCTGGCGACTCGAAGCCGAAGAAGAAGTAGAAGTCCGACGACTGAGTTTCGATCCGTCGAGCGAACGCCTCGGCCCCTCCGTGTTCCGCGGTGCAGCAGCCACGGTGCGCCAGCGTCGAACTCGGACCGACTCAGTCGTCGTTGGATTCCTCGGCGGCTTCAGGACGGAGCGCTTCCGCGTGCTCGGTGCGGAATGCGGCTGCCGTCGTGCGCGTGATCTCCTCGGCGGTGCTCTTGCCCGCGCTTCGGGCTTCGGTGCGAGCCTCGACGATCGCGCGGAACGCGGCGACGTCTTCGGGCTCGAGTTCGATCGCGTCGGGGTTGTCGGCGTAGCGGTCGAGCCGCGATGCGAGCGCGTCGAGCGAAGGCGCGACGAACCCCGACTCGAGCACGCGCACGGCCTGCACGAACCCGCGGCGCGAAGGCTTGCGTTCGAGCACGGTGATCGCGCTCGTCACGGCGCTCTCTTCCTTCTTCGAGCGCGACGCGATCGATCGCAACGAACGGCTCCACTCCTTGCGTCCGTCGAGCGCCGCGTTCACGATCCGAAAGTGCTCCATCCACGGCGCGAACTCCTTCGCACGCGCGTCCGAATCGGCGAGGGCCGCAACGTGGGCCGCCTCGACTGTGTCGACGAACGCTTCCAGCGCTTCGATCTTCGCGCCGATGCGATCGGCGTCTTCCCCGCGGTAGCGCGCGAGGAGTTCC
>JAUIME010000876.1 GCA_030433195.1 bacterium | reverse complement strand
CCGCTCGAAAAGTTGTTCGCGTCGAGGCCCTGAACGCGAACGGAAACGTGAATGCACGCGGGCGTGCGGAGTAGCCGCCACCCGCGACTCGAATCTTGGAGGAACCCGCTGATGTCTCGTATTGTCTCGATGATCTTGGTTCTCGTGCCGTTGGCGGTCTCCGCTCGGGCAGCCGTCGAAGCGAGCCCCTTCTCGGATACACCGCGCGTGCTCGTCACGGTGGGAGAGTCCGACACGCCGCTCGAGAGCGCGCTCGGGGAGCGTGCCGCCGCTTGCTTCACCGAGTATCTGTCGACGCGCGGGTTCAACGTGGTCGACGAAGAGCACGCTCGACGTCTCGATCGCCGTACGCTCGCGGCGCTCGAACGTTGGACGCAGGCGGAGGCGCTCGCCGATGAGCGTGAGTCACGCATGCTCTTGGCCGACGTTCTGGTCACGCTCACGCCCCGCGACGTTCGTCAGAAGTCGCAGCAGGGGCGCTACATCGTCGAGTGCACGCTCGACGCGCATCTCGTCGGTGCCGATGACGCGCGCAGTTACGGGCGGCTGTCGTTCAACGCGAAAGGTCGCTCGATCGAAGGCTATGCGCAGGCCAAGGACGCGCTCGTGCGCGACTTGTGCGAGCGCGGCGCCGACGAGAACGGCTTTGCGCCGGGACTCGAGAAGCGAATTCGCGAGGTGCGCGCCGAAGAGGTCGAGAAGGGCTCGCTCTACACGATCGCGTTCTACATCGACGGCGAGTCACTCGCCGACAAGGTCGCGACCTTCGACGCACGGCTGCGCGAAGTCGACGAGCTCGATCCGGCGTCCCTGTATCTCATCAACTCGAGCATGTCGATCGGTGACGACGAGACCCAGCAGTCGTTCGCGGTGTACCAATGCCGGTACCGTGGCGCGAACTGGCAGCTGCGTTCCGCGATCCACAAGATCACCCAGGAGCTACGCACGCCCGAGGATGCAGAGAAGGGGATCACCTACGATCCGATGTTCATGACGCATCGCCGACGCATCGACGTCGTGCTGCGCCGGCGCGTGCCGGAGAAGACGTTGGCCCAGGAGACGCAGCGACTCATCGAGAATATCCTCACGGTCTTGGCGGAGCGCCACGGCGACTACCTCGAAGGCAAGAAGTTGACCGTGCTGCCGACCGCGTTGACGCAGTCGGAAGGGATGACGAACCGTTGCAACGCTTTCGGGCGCTCTTATTGGCAGGAGCTCGACCGCGTGAAGGCGCGCTTGTCCGAGGAGGAGAGCACGAGCGATCCGATGCAGTTCGGCCCGGTGACGGTCGGCGGTGTCGAGTTCGAGAATCTCGCGGCCGCGCGTCAGCATTGGGTCGACATGTCGCTGCAGTTCAAGGACACGACCGCGGGGAAACTCGCGCACAACATTTCCGAACTCGTCTCGAAGGGGCTCGAGTCCGTCACGGGCCGCGCGTCGATCGTGCAGGGCGATCGCGACGACGATGCGATGGCGCTCGACGTGATCCGCTACGAAACGGAGCTGTTCCGCGACGAGGGAGCGGTCGACGAAGCCACGATCGAGTTCTTCCAGCGGGAAGGCGCCGATGCGGTCGTGATCCCGTCGCTGCAGGAGTTTCTCGGGGACCACATGCTGCGCATCGCGATCATGGATCTGGCCACGGGCGAGATGCTGCGCGAGCACACCTACTATCCGATTCGCTTCGAGAAGGAGCTCACCTCGGCGCTGCGGCCGTAGCGCCGGGGCGCCGCGTTTCGATCGGTTACCGAAAGGAGGGCGCATGGCACCGTATCCTCGCAAGGCCGCGTACGTCGCGATGTTGGCGGTCTTGGGGCTGATCGGACTCTGGGCCGACCTGATCACGATCGACGGATCGGGAGGCCTGGCGTGCAATTCGCGCGCGCCGTTCGACGAGACCGAACCGAACGATCGTGACGGCGCGGCGAGGGGCGAGGCCGGGGCCGTCGAAGGGCTTCCCGCGGCCGGAGCTCCCGGGCGTTCCGCGGGAGTCTCGCCGCGTGCATCGTCGGCCGTCCGGCAACCGGCGATCTCGAGTGCGGTGCCGCTTTCCGGGGCACGCGTTTCAGCGGCTGCGATTCCTGT
>JAUIME010000095.1 GCA_030433195.1 bacterium | reverse complement strand
CTGGCATGGTCGATAACGGGCGCTTCCAGCCGACCGGCGGCATCGGTCGTTCCGAGTTGCTGCCATTCTCCGTCGTCTCCGCGATGGACTTCGGCTCCGGCCACCGGGCTACCGACCGCATCGACGGCGGACACGACAACGATCGCACTCGACTCGGCGACCGGCGGTATCACAGCAGACGTCGTCCTGACGGCGGCGGCCGACGTCGCCGGCGGGCTCTCGAAGGTGGATGCCTGGCTGGGCGTGGCCGCAGGTGTCGATGCCGGCGAGGCGGCAATCGAGTGGGTCTCGCTCGGAGCCATCCATTTCGAAGCGACTTTCCAGCTGACTCCCACAATGATCACTGTCGCAGTCGCTGCGATTCCGAGCTTGGTGATTGCACCCATCGTTTGCCCTCCGTTCATGGTCGATGTGACCGTCTTCGCGGCCGCTGGTGTCGTGATGCCAGCGCCCGTCGCGGTGTGCGACAGTCCAAAACCCAACGACATCGGCAGCAACCAAGCCGATCGATTGCCGCCATGCGCTTCGTCGAGCTCGCGACGCAGGTCGCCAAGCCCGCGCGTCAGTCGCGTCTTAACGGTCTCGACAGGCACGCCGAGGCGTTCGGCGATCGCACGTGGAGGCAATCCCTCGTAGAATCGCAGAAACACTACGTCGCGCTGAACCGGACGGAGCCCGAGCACGGCATCCGACAAGGCGCGAAAAGTCTCCTGCGCTTGCGCGAGTTCGAGAGGTGTGAGCGGCCTCCGCGATGTCGAGGCCGCAGCGCGATGCTCGTGCGTCTCACGACGCCCGTCGGCGCGATGATCCTGCCGCAGGCGATTCCGCATCACTTGCCGCAGCCACGACCGAAGCGCCGTAACGCGCGGCGGCTTGCGCACGGCGACGAGGCAGGCTTCCTGCGCGAGATCGTCAGCGCGGTCGGGGTCCCCGACCAACGTGGCGACGAATCGAAACAGCGCCTCACAATCTCTCTCAGGCTACCAGCCCGCGTTCGTGACCTCAACGCGCGCCCACGTCCGGACGTTTCCGTCCTCCACGAAAAAAGCGCGCGCCGATTCGAGTTCGATCGACGCGCGCTTCGAAAGATGCGGGGAGTGCTGATTGTTAGTGGTCCTTGTCGTCGTCGTCCTTCTTCCAGGCGGCGATGATCGGATCGGCCAGGCGACCCGGGACGTTGTCGTAGTGCGAGTGCTTCATGCTGTACGAGCCGGCGCCGGCGGTCATCGAGCGCAGCTCGGTCGAGTAGTTGGCGACTTCCGACTGCGGGACAAGCGCCTTGATGATCTGCATGTCGCCCTCTTGGTCGGTACCCTGCACGCGACCGCGGCGACCGCTGATGTCGCCGGTGATGTCGCCGATGTATTGCGGCGGAACCATCACTTCGATTTCGACGACGGGCTCGAGCAGACTCGGCTTCGCGGCGAGGAACGCCTCCTTGAAGGCGTTGCGGCCCGCGACCTGGAAGGCGATGTCCTTCGAGTCGACGGGGTGTTCCTTGCCGTCGTAGACCTCCACGAGGACGTCGACGACGGGATAGCCCGCGAGGACTCCGGTCTCGAGAACCTGGCGGACGCCCTTCTCGGCCGAGCCGACGAACGACGCCGAGATCGCGCCGCCGACGATCGAGTTCTTGAACTCGAAGCCTTCGCCGCGCTCGCGCGGACTCACGCGCAGCCACACCTCGGCGAACTGCCCCGCGCCGCCCGATTGCTTCTTGTGGCGATACTTCGCATCGCCCTTGGCGTTGATCGTCTCGAGGTACGGGATGCGCGGCGGCCTCGTCTCGATCTCGACTCCGGCCTTCCCGAGCCGGTCGTTGACGATGTCGAGGTGGAGCGCACTCATGACCGACAGCACGAGCTCACCGGTCTGCTCACTGCGCAAGACGGTGAGCGACGGATCGGCTTCGTCGATCTTGCCGAGCGCCGCGCCGACCTTCACCTCGTCGCCACGCTTCTTCGGCTCGACCGCGAACGACACCATCGGCATCGGCAGGTCGATCTTCGGGAAGTACCCGGACTCGTTCGCGTCGCACAGCGTATCGCCGAGGTGATAGTGGTCGTGCTTCGTGAACTGCACGATGTCGCCCGGGATCGCCTCTTTGATCTCTTCCTGGTCCTTGCCCATCGGTCGGTAGAGATGGCCGAGCTTCTCGGCCTTGTCGCCGGATCGCGGATTGTGCACCGTCGACTCGCCCGTGAGCGTGCCCGAGTGGATGCGCAGCGTGGTGATCTTGCCGACGAACGGGTCGATGAAGACGCGCACGACCTGCGCGCGTACGGGAGCCGAAGGATCGGGCTCGATCTCGGTGCCCTCTTCGTCTTCTTCCGACGTGTGCCAGTGGCGAAGGCGCCCCTGGGCGGGCGACGGCATGTAGTGTTCCATGAACTCGAGCAGCTTCGCGACGCCGGCGTCCTTCTCGGCCGACACGAACAGCACCGGCACGAGCTTCTTCTGGGCGATCGCGTCCTTGGCGAGGCGCTCGAGATCCTCTTCGGCCGGGCGCTCTCCTTCGAGGTACGCCATCACGGCTTCGTCGTCGACCTCGACGATGCGCTCGATGAGACGCTCCTGGAGCTTGTCGACCGAGTCGACGACGCCGGCGGGGATGTCCTTCGGCGGATTGAGAACCGAGACGATTCCCTCGAAGCTCGGGCCCTCGCCGTCGGGCACGACGAACGGCGCGCAGCGCTCGCCGAAGGCCGCGGTGATCGCTTCCATGATCTGCGCGTAGCTCGCGTTCTCGGCGTCCATCTTCGTGACCACGAGCACGCGCGCGATGCCGAGCTTGCCGGCCTCGGCGAACATCTTACGGGTGTTGACCGCGATGCCGTCGACCGCGTCGATGGTGATCATCGCCGTCTCGACGCCGCACAGAGCCGACACGGCTTGCCCCACGAAGTCGGGGTATCCGGGCGCGTCGAAGATCTGCAGCTCGCAGTCGTTGTAGCTCGCGCTCATGATCGAGGTCTCGATCGAGATCTTGCGCTCCTTCTCGTCGGCGTGGGTGTCGCTGACGGTCGTGCCTTCCTGGACCGTCCCCGCCTTCTTGATGGCGCCCGTCTTCTCGAGGAGGTGTTCGACCAAGGTCGTCTTTCCCGTCGCACCGTGTCCGACGAAAGCAACGTTTCTCAAGGCAGCGGTCGTGCGCATGGTCTTGGTCTCCATCGATCATCAGCCTCCAGCAGGATTTCCGTCTCGCCAATTCCCCCTGACGACCCCCGGGGCCGCGGTCCGCGAGACTCCCGAGGATTCCTCGAACCTCTTTACCTGGCCGGAGTTCGACAGCATCCGGCACGTGTGGAAAGCGCCGATCATAGCAGAACGAAAAGGCGATTCAAGCCAAAATCCAACCGTCGGAGGGCGAGCGCGGGCAGCCGTACGCACCGGTTTGCGGGCCGATGGCGCCGTCGCGAGCGCTACGGTCGGCGACCGACGACGCGCAGTACACGCAGCATCGGGGTTTCGACGGCGAGCTCGAAACGGTCGCCGAGCGGGGTCGGATCGAACGCGCCGAATGCGCGTTGTTCGAAAGGACCGAAGTAGACGTAACTGACGCGTTCTTCGGCGAGGAACTGCTCGGCTTCGGCTCGCGGCATCGCGCCCGTGAAGAAGCGATGGACGAGCTCGCGCTTGCGCAGGGAGTCGAGCGTGCCCGAGTCGTGACCGAGGACGACGGCGCCGTCGAGGATCCCGCCGAGGACGTTGCCCGACTCGTAGCTCGAGAGCACCACGTCGTCGGGGCCGACGAGCTCGGCGAGGCGGTGCGCGCCCTCTACCTCGGCGGCCGGGCGATAGAGCAGCTTGTAGAAGTCGGCGTACTCCCCGCTCACCGAACGCACGAAGAGCGTCCACCAGTAGCCGGGCGTCGCGCCGATCACGACGACGAGCACGACCGCCGTGATGCGTCGAGCCGCCGTCCCGCCGATCGAGCCGATCGCGGCGAGAAGATCGCGGATCCCGCACGCCGCGACCACGGCGAGCATCGGCGCGAGACCGAACGCTACGCGGATCCGGAAGTCGAGCATCGGGAGATACATCGCGACGACCGTCGCGGGAATCCACACGGCGACGAGGCCTCGCGCCGCGGCCGCGCGCGATCGCTCGAAGCCGTCGCCCGATGGCGCTCCCTGACCACGCGCGAACGACGAGACGCCGGCCAGCGCGAACATCACGAGCCACAAGATCTGGAACACGACGACGTCGGGTGCCGGAGTCCCCTGCCCGCTGGCCAAGCCGTACGTGTTCGACCAGAACGGATCCGCCGAGTACGTGAGCATCGCGTAGAACAGGAACGGCACGCCCGCGAGCCCGCCCGCGGCGATCCACCCGAGAGCGATCGCAGCGTCCGGACGCCGCCGAAGCATGCCGACCGCCGCGGCGATCCCCGCCGCCATGCCGACGGGCACGAGACTGAACAAGTTGGCGACGCTGATCGCGAACATCTGCAGCGCGAGCCACAGCGCTCCGGTCGCGCGCGGCCTCGCGAGAATTCCGGCGACGGTGCGCGCCGCGAACAACGTCATCCCCATCGCGAACGGGAGATGCGGATGGTGGAACAACAGCAGGAAGCTCTGGAACTCGGTCCGCTCGACGCCCTCGCGATAGCGGAACACGAACGCATCGGGGAGACTCGCCTGCAAGATCGAAAGCCAGCCGGTAAGCCCTGACACGAACACGACCGTGACGAACGCGAGCCACCGGAGCCGCGACGCCGCGAAGAACGTCGACACGAACGCGTAGGCGCCGAGCAAGAACACGATGCGTCCCAGGTGAACCGCGAGGCGATACGCCGTCTCGGCCGACACGCCCGCGACGCCGGCGGCGAAACCGACGACCGAGTAGAACGGGCGCAGCACGATGCGATCGTGCGGCTCGCTCGAGAACGGATTGCGCGACAGCAGATCCCCGCGCTCGGAGGCCTCACGAATGGCGGCGAGATACTGCGGATAGTCCTCGGCGGCGAGGATGCAGGGATAGACCGCTTCGGTGTCGGGCGGCCTCGTCGAGATCGATCCGAGGAACTCGGGATCGTGATGCGCGAGGCGATACGGAAGGTCCGCGAACAGCGACACCGCGAGGATCACGAGGACCAGGCATCCAAGACGATGCGCGCGGGAGCCGGTGTCGTCGGGAGCGGTCGGGGAGGGAGAAGTCATCGGGGCCGATCAGCGGATCGAAGACGCGGGAACGGGACCTGCGAGCGAGTCGCAAGCATAGCCCCATTCCCGCGAGGAATCCAGCCGAGTCCCGAAGGCCCGGGCGATGTTACGAGTTGAGAATCACGATCTCGACGCGGCGATTCTGCTGCTTGCCGGCCTGCGAGTCGTTGCGAGCGAGCGGTCGGTGCGGGCCGTAGCCCACGACGCGGAACCGGTCGGCGGGCAGCTTGCCCTGCGACTCGAGGTAGTCACGCACCGCCATCGCGCGCTCGACCGAGAGTCGCCAGTTCGTCTCGAACTTCGACTTGCGGATCGGGTCCGAGTCGGTGTGCCCCTCGATGCTGATCGGGTGACTCGAGTACTCGGTGCGCAGCGACGCGAGCAGCCGCGACAACACGTTCTGACCTTGGCCCGTGAGATTCGACGAACCCGAGGAGAACGTCACGCGGTTCGGCAGCGTGATGACGATGTCTCCATCGCGGATGTCGACGTCGGCATCCCGGCCGAGCGACCGACGCAGCTCGTCGCGCTGACGCGTGAGATCGTCGACCTCCGGCTTCGCGGCCTTCTGCGCCTTCAAACTGTTCAGTTGCGCTTCGAGCGAGCCCGCGCGCTGCCGCGCCTGCTCCGCCGTCGTCCGCGCCTGAGAGACCTCGCCGTCCTTCGCCTTGAGGCGCTGCTCGGCCGACGCCTTGTCCTGGCGCAACTGACGGATCATGCGCTCCTGGTCTTCGAGCTGGTCTCGCAACTGCGTCGACTGACAGCCGACCGCCGAGAGTCCGATGACGAGTGCGGCCGCAGCCGCCGTGATTCGTCCGATACGGTGCTTCATGTTTCCCTCCTCTTTCAACCGCCGATCAACCTCTGAATGAATGCGGGATAGTCTTCCCTGAGGAACGTCCACACCTCGTCCGAGAAGAACAGCATGATCGCCGCCCCCGCGGAAAGGAACGGCGCGAACGGGATGTAGCGCGATTTCTTGACGACCAGAACGAAGATGCCGATCACCGATCCGATCACGCACGCGAGGAAGAACGTCATCACGACGCCCTCCCATCCGAGGATCGATCCAATCAGGCCCATGTACTTCACGTCTCCGAATCCCATCGCCTCCTTGCGGAAGACGAAGCGCCCGCCGATGCGCACCGCCCAGATGAAGCCCGCTCCCGCGAGCAACCCGAGCAGCGCGAGCCCGCCGCCCTCGAGCGACGAGGTCGTTTGGTGGAGCTGCGGCACGGCGATACCCGCCGCGACTCCCAGCACCATCCCGGGCTTCGTGATCTCGTCCGGGATGATCGTGTGATCCAAATCGATGAACGTCGCCGCGATGAGCGCGTAGACGAACGTCACCTGCACCGCGAAGACCATCGCGGTCGGATACCAGAACGACTCGAGCCCTTCCGCGCGCACGCCGTCGACGATCAGCACGCGATAGGCCAAGTAACCCGTGGCGACCGCGGCCAGCGTCTCGACCATCGCGTAGCGAACCGAGATCGACGTGCCGCACTTACGGCATTTGCCGCGCAAGACGAGCCAGCTCACGACCGGCACGTTGTCGTACCACGCGATCGTCGCGTTGCACTTCGGGCAGTGCGAGCGCCCCCGTGTGACCGTGCGGCCTTGCGGCAACCGCAGGATCACGACGTTCAGGAAGCTCCCGACCAGGGCGCCGAACCCGATTGCACTCACGAGAATCCACGTCTCGACGAACAGCATGGTGCCTTCCGAAGAACCTTCGGGATCACGCCGCGGTGAATCCCAGAAGGGTCAATCCCCGGTTCGGCGCGCAGATTCCGGGTCCCCACGGAGGGACCGGATCCCTACCGTTCTCTATCGCCCCGAGTTGGCAACTTTTTGACCGCCTTTTCGGAGCGATCTCGGATCTCCGCGAGAATCCCGCGGATCGCGGCAGGTGCGGTGGCCGCGAGCGTCCCCGTAGTCGTGAGACGCTCGCGAAGGGTCGCGACGGCCGTCGCGGCTCGATCGAGAGCGCGCGCGTGCTCCGGCAGGAACGGGACGCCGGCGTCGACGGGGAGGTCGGGATCGAGCTCGACGCGCTCGAGGATGCGCGTATCGAGGGCCGCGAGCCCACTCCCCGTCTCGGAGGACACGACCGCATCCGGGGCCGCGAACCGCTCGTCGGCCGGCGGAGGCGCCGCAGGCCGATCGGCCTGGGTTCGCACGACGATCGCGCGCCGCCCTTCGATCGCCTCGAGCGCGCGCAGGTCGCGGTCGCCTACGGGCCGCGAGCCGTCGAACAGCAAGACGACGAGGTCGGCCGTATCGATCGCGAGTCGCGCGCGGTCCACCCCGCTGCGGCCCACGGCGTCGTCGAAGTCGTCGAGGCCAGGGGTGTCGACGAGAACGACGGGATACCCGCCGACGTCGAGCCGGGCCTCGATCGTGTCGCGCGTGGTGCCGCGCTGCTCGGACGTGATGACGCGGTCGGTTCGGACGAGTGCGTTGAAGAGCGACGACTTGCCGGCGTTGGTGGCGCCCGCGAGCACGACGCGAGGAGGATCGAGCAACGCGACGCCCGACCGCGCTCGCTGCGACAACGCGCCGAGCGTCTCGTGGACCGACCGCAACGCATCGGCGACCGCGTCGGGCTCGCGTTCCATGCGGGCGAGGTCGTCGTCGATCCCGGCGAGCGCTCTCGAGAGCGCGCCGCTCGCCTGCGCGAGCAGCATCGACACCGCGAGTGGCGTCGCGGCTCGCGGGAGGGACGCCAACGCATCGATCTCGATCGCATCGCGCGATGCGGTATCGCCAACGCGGACGACGTACTCTTCGCGCGCGACGACGATCGCCCCTTCGCGCGCCACGCGCTCGAGCACGCGCTCGATCGCGATGCGGCCGCCGTGACCGTGGATCGCGAACTCGGTCGAGCTTCCCGACAGCCCGTCCGCGGGCGAACGCGCGACGAGCACCTCGTCGAGTACCTCGTCCCCGTCTCCGATCACACCGAGGCGAACGTCCCCGGGACGCGTCGGCGCCGCCGAAGATCGCGGACGAAAGACCGCGTCGACGATCGACGCAGCGCGCTCTCCCGCCACCAGCACGGTCGCGATCCCGGCGTGTCCGGCCGGCGTGGCGAGCGTCGCGTACGTCGCCGCCGCCGTGGAGTCGCCCGCTTCGTCGCTCACGGCGCGTCCGTTCCGGACGACGACGTCGCGTCCGAAGCCGCCCCTCGCGAGCCGGCATCATCGCCGATCGGCGCCTCGTCGAGCAGCTCGTCGACGCCCAGCAACGTGAGCCCCGGCACGACGTGTTCGACGATCTTGCACTCGTCGCACAAGCGCCGCGCATCGCCACCCGTGGCGACCGCGCGCGGGGCGATGCCTACGGCTGCCGCGAGCCGCTCGCCGACGCGATCGACGAGTCCCGCGAGTCCCACCGACACGCCCGCCACCATGGCCTCTTCGGTGGATCGCGTGGGGAACTCGCGCGCGTCCGCCGACTCGACCGACGGGAGCTGCGCCGCGCCGCGCGCGAGGCCTTGCAGCGACATCCACAGACCGGGCACGATCGCCCCGCTGTGGAACGCACCGCACACCACCGCTCCCGAATCGTCGCCGGCGTCCGCGGGTGACGGGTCCGCGACGGCATCGATGGTCACGGCCGTCCCGAAGTTCACGACGATCCATGCTCCGCCGAAACGACGCCGCGCGCTCCACGCGTCGACGAGCCGGTCGACACCGATGCGGCGCGGATCGTGGTACGCCGTCGCGAGCGGAATCGGGACGTCGCGCCCCGCCACGCGGACGGGAACTCCGAAGCTTGCGACGGCGGCTTCCACGCGCTCCTGCACGGAAGGCGCAACGGAGACGATCCCGATCTCATGCACTCGAGAGCGTGTCCCTTTGAGGAATCGATCGAGGAACGAGCCGAACTCGCTGCGATCGCCGGCGACGAAACGCTGCTCGCGGACGATCTCGCGACGGGCCACGAGACCGGCGTGGACGGTCGTATTGCCGATGTCGAAGACGAGTCGCATGGACGGAACGCTTTGCGCCGCGCGGCTCGCGTCAGCGCGTGCTCTGGAAGCGGTAGTTGAGCCGCTTGACCTGGCCTCTGCGCAACAGCTCGACACGGAACAAGCTGTACTTGTCTTGGTTGCGCTTGGCCCAGTCGACGAGCTCGGTTTGGGAGTTGATCGGCTGCCCGTTCACCTTCTGAATGATGTCGCCCTCTTCGAATCCGCGGGCGAGGATCATGGAGTCGGGATCGACGTGATCGAGCTTGATTCCCGCAGGCTTGCCGTTCTGGTCGACGTAGCTCGAGATCTCGGCTTGTTCGAGGATGTCGCCGGCCTCTTCGCGAAGCTTCTCGACCTCGGGATCGGGGATCATCCACATGCCCGAGCCGGGACGCTGCTCGTAGCCTTCCTCGCGGTTCGGGTCCATCGGCACGCGACCCGTCGCGGGAACGACACCGGCCGGCCCCTTGAACGCGGTTCGCCGATCGGCCGCCGGCGCGGCGCGACCACCGGAGCCGTCTTGCGCGACCGAAAGGTCGACGTCTTCCTTCTTCAACTCGAGGCTCACCACCTCGCCACCGTAGCTCACGTCGATACGCGGCGGCGCCGCGAACGCGTGCACCTCCTTGACGATCGCGACGGGGACGATCCCGGGGATCTTCTCGTTGATGCGCACGAGGCGCGTGTCGTTCGGCTTGATGTCGACGTCGGCCTCGGTGTCCTTGCGGCCTTGCTTGTAGCGCAGCGTCGAGGAGTTGTCGATGATCATCTCGAGCGTGAGGAACGTGTCGAGTTTGGGACCGCGCGACGGCTCCTTCTCGCCTCCACCATCCTCGGGCGGCTTCGGCGGCTCAGGCACCCAATCGCGGACGTTGGCATCCCAGGTCGCCGCGTAATCGGACTGCTTCTTGGCCTGGAACGTCTCGACCCGGCGCTTGCTCTCGGCCTCTTTCTGAATGGCCATGAGCTCGTCGCGCAGGCCCTCGGTTCCGGCGGCCGGCGGCTTCAGGACGAACAGCAGCACGGATCCCACGATGCCGAACGTGAGCACCACGTTCAGGACCCACAACAGCGCTTTCGTGCTTCGCAGTCTCATCGGGACTTCCTTCGTCGTCGCGACGTATCGGTCGGAAGAGGGTCTCGCATCGCGTCTCGTTCCAGAATACTACCGCATCCCCGTCCGGGAAAGCGGAGATCAGGCCTCGTCCCGGTTGGACGACGCCTCCGGCTCGTTCTTCCCCGCCTCCGGATCTTCTTCGTCGAAAAAGACTTCCGCGAGCCGATGCATCAGCGGGCCGAGCGACTTCGGATGGAACGACGAAATCGGAATCGCCGGGCGCCCTGCGGCCTCCGAGAGGAGCTCGAGGTTCTCCTCCCACCCCGGTTGGTCGGTCTTCGTACCCGCCACGACCTCGATCTTGTCGATGATCCGCGTGCCGTAGCTTTCGAGCTCCTTGCGGATCGACCGATACGCTTCATCGGCCGGAACGACCGCCGAAGGTGAGACGTCGACGAGGTGCAGCAGCACGCGCGTTCGCTCGATATGCCGCAAGAACTTGTCCCCGAGGCCCTTGCCCTCGTGCGCCCCCTCGATGAGTCCGGGCATGTCCGCGAAGATCAGACGCCGATAGCGATCGAGCTCGACGACGCCGAGACCGGGCGTCAACGTCGTGAACGGATAGTCGGCGACCTTGGGCTGCGCGGCCGGCGCGATGCGCCCGAGGAAGGTCGACTTGCCCGCATTCGGCAGTCCGACGATCCCGATGTCGGCGATGAGCTTCAGCTCGAGGTGCAGCCAACGCTCTTCGCCCGGACGCCCGTCCTGCGCGTAGCGCGGTACCTGGCGCGTCGGCGAGGCGAACGACGCATTGCCGCGCCCGCCGCGACCGCCCTCGGCGACGCGAACCTCGGCCCCGGCTCGATCGAGATCGCGCAGGATAATACGGGTGTCGCGATCGCGGACGACGGTCCCCGGCGGCACTTCGAGTACGAGGTCGTGGCCGGAAGCGCCGGTCTTGTTGGCGCCGCCCCCCTGCATGCCGCCCTCG
>JAUIME010000094.1 GCA_030433195.1 bacterium | reverse complement strand
CGTCGACACTCGCTCTCGAAGACACCGACATCGCGGGCCCTCGCAGCATCCTTCGGGACACCGAAGGCAACGTCTGGATCGGAACGACGGGCAAGGGACTGTTGCGGATCACGCCGCGACGATTCGTCGAGATCCAGTGCCCCGATGGAAGCAGCAACAACATCGGCGCGATCACGGCGGATCGTGACGGAACGGTGTGGTTCGAGTCGGATCACGGCGCCCTCGTGCGCGTCGATCCCGACGGAACCACGCGGCAGATCGAATCGGACGACATCGGCAAGAGCGGCGAGCGCGTGCGGATTCAAGATCTCGCGACGTCCCCGGACGGTACTCTTTGGGTCGCTCGGGACGACGGCGTGTACCGCCGACGCGCGGACGGCACGTTCTCGCTCTTCGCGGACGGCCCCGTGACGTCGATCCTCGTGAAGGCCGACGGCACGCTGCTGACCGCCCACAAGAACGTGATCGTCGAGACTCGACCGAACAGGCCTTCCGTCATCTACGAGTTGCCTACCGCGAAAGCCCTCGAACTCGAGCTCGAGCATCCTTACGGGACCGTGTGGTTCCACGACGAGAACCGGATCGGCCGAATCCGTGACGGAGCTGCCACGTGGATCGAAACCGAGACGCCGCTCCCCCCGTCGATCCGATCGCTGTGGGTCGATCATGACGAGACGTGCTGGGTCACGACGTACGGGGCTGGGCTCGCTCGCGTGTCCGACGGACAGGTCGACGTGCTCACACCGGCGCGCGGACTCTTCGACGCATCCCTCGGGAAGGTTCTTCCGGGAGCGGAGCGCGATCTGTGGATCAACAGCAACCGCGGCGTCTTTCGCGTCGGCATCGCCGAGCTCGAAGACGTGCTCGACGGAAACGCCCAACGAGTCCGCTGCGAAGCGACGTCCAGTGCCGAGGGAAACGGCGGGGGCGGGACGCTCGCACCGACCGGCATCGCGTGGTTCCCGTCCGTCGACGGCATCGTCGGGATCGACCCGAAGCGTTGGCTCGGACCGGCGGTCGCACCGCAGGTCGTGATCCGCTCCGTCGTCATCGACGGCGTGGAGTCTCCTGCGGGAGAGCGCTGCGAACTCCCCCCTGGCGACGGTGACCTCGAGATTCGTTTCGCCGCCCCCAGCCTTTCGGGGGAGGATATCGTTCACTATCGATATCGCCTCGAGGGATACGATCGAAACTGGGTGGAAGCCGGCACGCGCCGATCGGCCTTCTACACCAATCTCACACCCGGTCACTACAGATTTCGCGTCGAAGCGGCCGGACCGCACGGCGAGTGGGGCGAATCCACCAGCGAGCTCGACGTCGTACCGCTCCCCTTGTTGACCGAATCGCTGTGGTTTCGGCTCGTAAGCATCACGCTCGGGTGCCTCGTCCTGTTCCTCGCTCATCACTGGCGAACGTCGCGGCTCGAAGCTTGGAACGCACGCCTGCGCCGCGAGATCGAAGAACGCGAGCGCGCCGAAGCCGAGCAGCGCGCGCTCCAAGAAGAACTCGCCGAGTCGAAACGAATCGAGACGATCGGACGACTCGCCGGGGGCATCGCCCACGACTTCAACAACTTCCTCACCGTGATGGTGGGACACGCCGAGCTCTTGCGTAGCGGGCAACTCTCGAACGCGTCACGGGAAACGACCTCCCGCATCGACGCGATCCTCGACTCTTGCCGACGCGCCTCGGCGCTCACGCGACAACTCCTCGGCTACAGCCGGCAGCAAGTCCGAACCCCGAGCCGCATCGATCCCGACGAGGTCATCGCGGCATTGCTCCCGCTCCTCCAACGGCTCCTCCCAGAGACGATTCGCGTTCACGTCGAACCGTCGTCCGAGCCCGTCTGCGTCCACGTCGATCGCGGGCAGCTCGAGCAGGTTCTCATGAACCTCGCGATCAACGCGCGCGACGCGATGCCGGACGGCGGGCCGCTGCTGATCCGCACACGCAAGGTCCTCCTCGACGACGAACACACCGCCGAGCATCCCGGCGCGCAAGCCGGCGAGCATGTCGAGATCTCGGTCACGGACGTGGGCTGCGGCATTCGCGAACAGATCCTGCCGCACGTCTTCGAGCCGTTCTTCACGACGAAGAACGCCGGCGAGGGGACGGGACTCGGACTCGCTTCGGTCCACGGGATCGTCGTGCAGTCCGGCGGGCACGTCGTCGTACACACGCTTTCGGATGCGGGCACGACCTTCCGCGTCTACTTGCCAAGCCTCGACGCCGAACCCGAGTCGGCCGAGGTCGAACCCGTGAACGGCGGCCACCTCACGAGTGCCGATTCGGAGCACGGCCCCGCCGACGGAAGCGAGACGATCCTCGTCTGCGAAGACAACGAAGCCGTGCGGCAGGTCATCTGCGGCATCTTGCGCGGTGCGAGGTACTCGGTGCTCGAAGCGTCGCAGCCCAGCGAAGCACGTCGGCTTTCGCTACGCGCGCGCCGGCTCGACCTTCTCGTCACGGACGTCGTGATGCCGGACGAAAGTGGCCCGCGAGTCGCGCAAGCGATTCGTCAGCAGCACCCGGAAGCTCGCGTCCTGTTCATCTCCGGCTACACGGAGAACGAAATCGGGGACCGTACCGACGCGGCGGGAACGGAGTTCCTGCAGAAGCCGTTCGAAAGCCGCGAACTCCTCGCGTGCGTCCGGCGGATGCTCGACACGGCAAACGAGCCATCGAGTGGACGGTCGAGCTGACCCCGCGGACGGCCGCGTCCCTTGCAGGACCGGTCCGTCCGTGCTGCCTCGCTCGAATCACTCGACGACGAGCACGACCGCATTCGTGACGCTGACGCCGCGCGGGTTCGTCGCGGTCGCCGACTGGACGACCCCCTGGAACGTCAGAGTCGTGCCCGCGGGCAAGTTGGCGGCATCTCCCGTCGGCAGATCCAGCAGCAACTCGGGCGTCGGTCCCGGATCGGACATCGCCTGCCCGAAGTACATCGTCGCCCCGAGATCGGCAGGCCGACCGATGTTGTTCCAGACGATCGCAGGCACCGCCTCGGGCGCGAGCAGCGGGAAGCCGATCGTGCCGATGTCGAGCGGCAGCATCCTCAGGGTGTCGACCTGCGGCGCCCCGAAGTTCCCGTGCACGGCGTAGAGCGCGCCCGCCTCCATCCCGATGCCCATATCGAGCCGGATCGCTTCGCCCTCGGCGACGCGCACCACACGGGAGCGGTCACCGATCGAGCCGTTCAGCGTGAGCACGTCGACGGTGTCGGGAAGCTCGATGCCGGATGCCGCCACTTGGCTCCCGAATCGCACGGCGACCTCGCGCCGCATCTCGTCGGCACCGAGATCGAGCTGCGCGATGTTGTCGCCGTCGCCGTCGAGGATGCGATCGTCGCCGTCGAGGTCGACGTCGGGCAGGTCGGGCACCGCCTCCATGGCGATGTCGACCGCACCGTCCGTGTCGTAGCGCAGCTGCGGCAAGCCGTCGTGGGACACCGCGAACGACACCGGAACGTCGAGGTTGTCCGGTCCCGCTGCGCCGCCCGTCACGTTGCTCGAGCGCACGACGATCGCTCCTGCGAGCGTTCGATGCGCCGCACCCGAGAACGTCCGGTTCTCGCGAACGATCGAGTTCGCGATCGCGCCGTCACCGAACACGCCCGACCCGTCCGCTCCTTCGAGATCACAAAGACGATTGCGCAGGATCGAGCCGTTGGCGATCATCGCATCACCGTGAACGCCCGCGCCGAAGCACGCGAAGTTGTTCGTGATCGCACACCCGATCATCGTGACGGATGCCGCACCCTCGCAGTAGAGCCCACCGCCGAAATACGTCTCGTTCGCGTCCAAGCGCGAGTTCAAGACATCGACGACCGACGTGCCGATCACGGCGATCCCGCCGCCCGGCGACCCGTCGTCGCACGTGAAGTTGGCCGTCACGCGACACGACTCGATCCGCGTCTCGTGATCGAGAATCGCGATCCCGCCGCCGAACTGGCACGTCGTGTTGCCACGCACCTCACCCCCGGTGATCATCGAATCGCCGCCGCTCAGCCACATGCCGCCGCCCGCGATCCCGAGGGTGTTCTGGAAGTAATTCCCGACCACGTCGTTGTCGGTGAACAGCGCACCGGTCACGTCCTTGGCGAAGATACCGCCTCCCTCGCCGGGACCGATCTCCTGCGGCGCGACTCCGACGAGACCGTTGTTCTCGATCCGATTGCGCGTGAGTTCGGGAGATCCACCGAAGAATGCGAGCCCCCCGCCCTGAATCCGCAGCGTTCCGTCGCTACGCGCGACGTTCTCGCGAATGACGTTGTCTTCGAGCACGGGCGCACCCCCCGCGAAGGCCGCACCGGCTCCCGCCTGCGCTTCGTTGCCCTGGATGATGTTGTCGCGCAAGACCGGCGAAGCGTCACGACCGACGACCCCGCCGCCGAAACGCCGCGCACCGCGCAGCTTGCCGAGGCCGCCCGTGATCGTGAACCCTTCGAGGCTCGCGCCCGATCCCTCGGACTGCAAGAATCGCACGACGGGTCCGACCCCGCCGCCATCGATCGTCGTGACGTCGGGGCCGCCGGCGCTCACCACGGCGACTTCTTTGCCGCCGTAGCGAATCCGCTCGAGGTAGGTCCCCGGTTGGACGAGCACGGAGTCGCCGGGCGCCGCCGCATCGATCGCGGCTTGAATCGTCGCGTAGGTTCCGGGCACGTCGCGCACCGTGCCGCCGGCACGCGCGACGTCGGTCGAGAGCGCAGCGAACACCGCTCCCATGAACACGATCGCAAATCGAGTCGTAGCCAATCGGGCGTCGTCCATCGTTCCATGCCTCCGGTAGATGACCAGGTAAGCCCCTCCCAGGCATGGCATTGTCGCTGATAATCGACTGCTGGACAAGCATCCCCGGCCGCCGCCCCCGAGCGGCCGAGAACTGTCCGACGAAGGCGCTACGAACCGTCTCGCACGAAACGCGCGTCGATCGAGACCCTCGCGGAGCCATCGCCGGGATCGATCCGTTCCTCGAGATACCGAAACGAAGCGCCGTCGCCGAGCTCCGTGAAGGTCTCGCGGCGCAACGGCTCGGTCACGCGGTCGGATGACGGGTCGGACGGAGCCCCCAGCGGATGACGCACAGGCTCGAGCACGACGCGCTCCGGGCCGGCCGCTCCCGTGGATTTCGTCCAGCGGCGATCACGCTCGTCCATCGACCAAGCCTCCCACTGACGCGTGCGCGGCGCGAAAGCGCGCACCGAGAATCGGCGCCACGAGTCTCCGTCGACGCCTTCGTACTCGAGCATCGAGACGAGCATGCATTGCTCGAGGATCTTCGCGGCGCGCCATCGGTACTCGCCCGAAGCCACCTTCGCCGTCCAAACACCCTCCAAGAAATCGAACTGTGTTCCCTCGGGCACGGCGCAGCCGTTCGGCTCGTCGGTCGGTGCGAACAACTCCGCGGCCGAGACGTCGGATGCGGCACGCACGCGCGTAAACTCCATGATCCACGACGTTCGCCACGTCTCGCCGCCGTCGCGCGAAGTCGCCGAGTCCCAACGGCACGTGTTCGGAAGGGCATCCGAGAACGTGAATCGGCTCCGGATCTCCGTACCCTCGGCGTCGGTGTACCCGCCGAAGAATTCACCGCGTCCGTGTCGAAACCCGCCCGTCATCACTCCGAAGCTCGGTCGTCCGCCCCCGGGCCAGTTCAACAGGATGCGCCAGCAGTCGTCGACAGGATCCCACGACCGAAGACTGAAACCGATCGTCTTGTTGCCGTTGGTGGTTCCGACCCAGCGTTCGACGAGAGCTCGCCCGTCGAGGATCGGAACGATCGTCGCGCGCGCCTCGCCGCGGTCGTACCACGCACCGCCCGGCCCGAGGAAGCGATTGTTCACGGTCCATTCACCGATCCAGAAGTCGAAGTCGCGCGGGGACTCGATCGTGTCGGACTCCCCCTCGGCGTGCATCACGGGTTGCGACACCGCGACCATCGCGACGGCCATCGCGAGAATCCAAACACGGCGTAGATCGCTCATCAGACGCGCTCCTCCCGTCGTACGAGTTCGACTCGAAAAGCCCCGGCCCTGCATTTCAGTCGTTCTCATACGGGCGCATCGCCACGAAGTTCGCGATCGATTTGAGCCCCGAGCCCGTGCACCAGATCGCGACGCGCTCTTCGCGCCCGACGAGACCGCGCGCGAGCGCCTCTTCGAGCCCGGCGATCGTCGTCGCACTCTCCGGACACGCGAACACGCCCTCGGTGCGCGCGAGTCGATCGACGGCCGCGAAGGCCGCATCGGTCGAGATCGCGAGCGCCGCGCCGCCGCTCTCGCGCAAGATCGCGAGCACACGCGCCCCGCCGGGGGGATGCGGGGACTTGAGCCCGCCGGGCGGAATCCGGATGTCGCCCCACGGCGCGACGTCGTCCGCACCCGCCGCGTGAGCACGAACGATCGGCGCACAGCCTTCGTACTGCGTGACGATCAAGCGTGGCAGCCGCGCACTCTCGAGCCCTCCCGCATCGCGAAGCTCACGCAGCGCCTTGTAGATCGCGATCGGTCCGAGGCCGCCGCCCGTCGGGTAGACGATCACGTCCGGAAGCTCGCCGCCGCACTGCTCCGCGAGCTCGAACCCCATCGTCTTCTTGCCTTCGAGTCGATACGGCTCGTGCAGCGTGCTCGCATCGAACGCACCACGCTCGACCTCTCTGGCCACGACGCGCTTCGCATCGTGCCACGCCCCTTCGACGATGCGCACGGACGCACCCGCACGCCGACACGTCTCGAGGTTCGAGGGCAGGACGTCGTCGGGAACGACGCAGGTGCATCGGACTCCGGCTCGCGCCGCATAGACGGCGAACGCGGCACTCGCGTTGCCCGAACTCTGCATGACGACGTCACGGACCCCGAGCTCCGCGAGGCGCGAGACGCACACCGCGGCACCGCGATCCTTGAACGTGCCGGTCGGATTTCGGCCTTCGTCCTTGACGAACACCGACCGTACGCCGAGCGACTCCGCGAGCCGACGCGCGGCGAGCCACGGCGTGCCGCCCTCCCCGAGCGTGACGCGCCGCTCGACCGCGACCGGCGGAAGCAGCCGCGCGTATCGCCACACGCCCATCGATCGCGACGCATCCGGCGACTTGCCGAACGACCCGAGCCCGAAGCGCTCGTCACGAGCCCGATCGAGGTCGTACGTGACGACGGACCCAGGCGGCACGTCGCGCGGGTTCGCGTCGAGAGGGACGTCGCGTCCGTCGGGCGTGCGTAGCGACTTCGCGTACGACTCGGACGGCGGACCGGATCGCGTCATGCTGTCTCCTCTCGAAGTTACGAACCGCGCACATCGCGATCGGCGCGACCGGCGCGCACGAAATCTCGGATAACGAACGCGCTCGCCGCACGTCTGGTTCTTCGTCGACACGAAACCGGACCGTCCGATCCGCGAAAGCTCGTTCCTACACAATCTGCCCGAGTTCACACATTCCGGAGGTGTCCCATGTTTCCCGCACGTACTCTGTTACTCGCGCTCGCGTCGGCAATCCTCGTCACGATGTCGGCCGTTCGGGCATCCGCCGGCCCGCCGACGATCTGCGTCCCGCTCGAGACGCGATCGTACCGTGTCCTTCCCGAAGACGCACCGGTTTCGAAGATCGTCGCGTCGACCCTTCGAACGCTCGATGCCGACCTGCCCGTGATCGCGCGGATGGAGACGCTGCGACGAGCCGCCCTCCGCCTTCAAGGAAACACGAGCGAGGCCCGGCAAATCATGATCGAGCTCATGGCGCGCACGCTCGACCGCGAGGCCGCCGGCCGCCACGAAGCCGTGGCCTGGTTCGACGCCGGCTACTTCGCGCGCTGCTGCGAAGAAGCGGGAGTCTTCGGCCGAGAATCCGCCTTGGGTGCGAAGAACGGCATCGCGGGCTACGCCTGGATCGAGCGCGCCCTGCGCCTCGACGACGAGCGACGCGCCTCGATGCATCTCGCCGCCGCGCTCATGACCGCGACCACCCTCGACGACCGATGCCCCACGCACCTGCGGCTCGCGGCAAGCGCAGAAAGCGACGAACCGCTCGTCGCCGCCAACTCGGCACGTCTGCGCGAGCGCATCCTGCGCATCCGAGGCAGTATCGCCCGGTGACGATCGCACGGCGCCGCGTCGATCGATCGTCATGAACGCAGCGCGGATTCGCCGACCCGAAGCCCGCGCCTCGAACACGAAAACAGCCGGCCTTCACTCCGAGGAGCGAAGGCCGGCTGGTCGTGTTTCGAAGACTCGTGCGTCGCGTCCGAATCAGTTGACGGATGCGGCGCGCGCGGCGTCGTAGAGCTCGCCGACCTTCTTCCAGTCGACGACGTTCCACCATGCCTTGATGTAGTCCGGGCGACGGTTCTGATAGTGCAGATAGTACGCGTGCTCCCAGACGTCGAGGCCGAGCAGCGGCGTGAAGCCCGTGAGCAGCGGCGAGTCTTGGTTGGCCGTGCTCATGATCTCGAGCTTGCCGTTCTTCATCGCGAGCCAAGCCCAACCCGAACCGAAGCGCGTTGCCGCGGCCGTCGCGAACTGGTCGCGGAACGCATCGACGCCACCGAAGGTCGACTGGATCGCATCGCCGATTCCGCCGCTCGGATCGCCACCGCCGTCCGGACCCATGATCGTCCAGAACAGGTTGTGGTTCGCGTGTCCGCCCCCGTGGTTGATGACGGCCTGACGGATGTCGGCCGGGACGCTGTCGATCGCGCGCAGCAGATCCTCGACGCCCTTCGACTCGAGGTCGGAGTGTCCCGAGAGCGCCTCGTTCAGCTTCGTCGCGTAGGTCGCGTGGTGCTTGGTGTGATGGATCTCCATCGTCTTCGCGTCGATATGGGGCTCGAGCGCGTCATATCCGTATGCGAGATCGGGAATCGCGTGTGCCATCGGTTCCTCCTTCTTCTTCCTGTCGTGCTGACGTTGTACGTCGTGAAAATCGAGTGAGCGTTTCCGGTTCGCAAAACCGTCTCGATTCGCTCGCGTCGCGATACGCCGCGACCCGGCCCTCATCGGCCATGACTCGAACGGACAAGGACTTAGCGGCGGCGGTTCGGGCGAGCGGTGTCGAAGACGTGCGAATCCCGGAAGGAGCCACGATTGTAACACTTCGCTCGCGGGCGAGACGGCCCCGAGGGGGCACCCCGGTGCGGCAGTCGCCGGAAGCGCGATCGGACTCGTTGCCGGAACTCGGCACCGCCGCACGATGCGTGCGACACGGTCCTGCGGAAGCGGTGGAAGACGATGGAAGCGGCGAGAGCGGCAGGCGCGGCAGGCGCGGCAGGCGCGGCAGGCGCGGCAGGCGCGGCAGGCGCGGCAGGCGCGGCAGGCGCGGCAGGCGCGGGGGAATGAGGTCGCGCGCGGCCGCCGCCGCGGTCCGGCTTTCTTTCGAAAGTCGGCGAAGCGGCGGCCGGCGGCGACTCGGGTAGTTCAGTTCAGGTCGAACAAGGGTCGTTCAGGTTATCGCGTTGTCGCGTTGCGGATCAGAATTCGAACTTGCCTTCGACGACCGGCGCGTTCGGATCGAAGTGCAGCGCCTTACCGGCGGCGAACGCACTGGTACCGATGCGCGTTCGGAACACGCCGAGGATCGCGGGGACCGCATCCTCGACCGGGTTGCCGGCGCCGTCGAGCACCTTGCGCGGCTCGATCGAGAGCCATCCGTTCTGGAAGTTCCCCGTGCCCGCGTCGTCACCCGGCGTACCGCCCAGGTTCCCCGCGATGGACGAGATCTCGGTCAGCTGCCCGGTCCACCAGCAGGTGAAGCGGAAGGTGCGCGAGAACTTCTGTTCGACGTTGTTCCAGAACAGCAGCGAGAGCTCGTTCGTGTAGTTCGCGCCGCTCAAGCTCATGAGCGTGAGGCGATCGTCGAACTGGCCGCTCTCTTCGAAGAACGAATCGACGTAGAGCATGCCCGGGAATTCCGAGTACTCGAGGCCGTCGAAGTCCATGTAGTCGTCGGTCGGACTGATGTCGGTCGTGACGCGCGCACACGCTGCCGGCTCACCGATCGTGGGGCGGCCGATGAAGGAGTACGGCGTGTACTGCCACAGCATGTTCGCCTGCGACTCGACGACGACCGCCGAACCGATCAGGTAATCGAACTTGATGCGCGTGTCGATGTCCGTCGGGTCACACGCGACGGCAACGAGGAAGCCTCGTCCACCATCCGGGAGGTGACGGCCGCTGATGATGCAGAACGTATCGCCGGGCGTCAGCAGCTCGTAGCGGTCGAATTCGAGCCAGTTGTCGCCGTCGATGTAGATGTAGTGAACGACGACATCGCCTGCCTTGAAGTCTTCGTCCTCGCAGTACGTCTCGTCGGTGTTCGTGTTCGTGATGCAGACGATCGTGCCTTCGCCCTTCGAAACGTTGTAGTTCGGAAAGACGAGCGCACTCCCGGGCATCAAGTGGGTCGGTTGCGCCTGAGCGGCCACCGAGGCCGTAAGCGCCACCAGCATCGCCAGGAGAATCATTCGGGTCGTTTTCATGGGATTGCCTCCCCCCAATAAATTCGCAACCAGTAGTGGGTCCCTACATCGGGATTCGAAAACGATCGTTCGCATTCCCCGTACCCAACCCACTCCGGCTCGAAATCGGCGGCTCGAACGCCTGAAAGCGATGTTCTCGGGGGTCTCCGACGAAGCCCGAGGGACGTCGCCGTCGCCGGTTCGCATCACGCGTGGCGCGCGGTCGACGGATCACAACCCACACCGACTCGATCGCAACACACGTTGCACTTTTGCGGACGAAGACTGCTATGCTGCGCCTTCGAGACGCGAACCGAGCGCGAGAGGCCCGATGACGCAGCAACACTCGAAAGCGCAACAAGACGAGGAGCCGGGATCTGCCCGAGACAGGGCCGGCCATCCGCTCGTGCTCATCTGCCGCGACACCTGAGGCACGTGCCGGAAGGCGGTCGCCCTCCTGAAAGATCAAGGGATCGAGTACACGTACCGAGAGTCCTTCAGGGATCCTCTCGATGCAGCCGAAATCGACTCCATCCTCACGAAGCTCGGCATGGAGCCCGGCGAGTTGCTGCGACGCCACGAGCCGGCGTGCCGCGAGCTCGGGCTCACCGGCGACGAGGATCGTGCGACCCTCGTCGGCCACATGGCCGAGCATCCGGGGCTGCTGAACCGACCCATCGCAGTACGAGGTGACCGTGCCGTCTTCGGTCGCCCGATCGAAAACCTGCTCGACATCTGATCCGCCCGGCGGA
>JAUIME010000093.1 GCA_030433195.1 bacterium | reverse complement strand
GCCGCTGCTGCGCGTTGACGTGGTCGGCTCGCGACGACTCGACTTCGATCTCCTCTTCGAGCTTCTCGTCTTCGAGCGCACTCGAATCGAGCTCGATGAGCTTGTCACCGGGCTCGACGCTCGTTCCTTCCTCGATGATCCAGAGGATCTTCGACTGTCCCTCGACACGGTTCTTGATGACGACCGCGTCAGCCGAGCGGATCGACCCGGCCGCGCTCGCACTGAACGTGAGGGGCCCGCGCTTCACCGCGACGAGATCGCCCACCGGAAGATCGGCGCTACCCCCACCGGACGGTGCGAGCACGAAGGCGACGATGACGGCGACGACGGCGATCCCGACGATCCACGGCCAACGCCGGGGTCCGGACGATCCCGCGGCAGCCTCCGTCGCCGGCGGCCGCTCGAGCGGCGACAGCGAGTCCAAGGGCTTGCGGGCGGCGGGGTCTCGACGTGGCCATGAGGCTCCTGTGAGTCTGGGTTTCGTGTCCTTGAAGCGTAGCACGATGCCTGCATCCCGTCAGGGGCGCTTTTCTCGCGCCTGAGGCATCGTACCGACTCGCGCGAATCGGTAGGATACGGCAAATCGGCCGCGTCGATCGCACTTCTCCGAGAGGAGATCCGACGGGCTCGTGATTCCGCGTTCCCCGACGGAGATCCCGATCGATGCGTTCCACTCGACGAGAACACGCGACGCCTCGTCGCCTCGCGCACCCCGCCCGCCGCGTCTGGCCATGGATCGTCGTCGGGGTCGCCGCCGTCGCCGTGCACGCCGTCGCGAGGCCGGGGCAAGACCCGACATCATCGCCAGCCGGCACTCCCGTGCCCGTGCCCGTGCCCCTTCGTCCCGGCGACACGCACACGACCGAGCTGACCACGACGGACGCCGTCCGAACGACTCCCGCTCTCCGACCGGGTGGCACCGAGATTCGCGCGCGCTCGTTCTCGATCGAGTGCGGCGAACCGGGTACGTATCGCATCGAGCTGCGATCCTACGAGGTCGATCCGTATCTGGTTCTGCTCGACGCCGAGACCGGTGCCGTCCTCGACGAGGACGACGACTCGATCCTCGGCTCGCATGCGCGCATCGTCGTCGAATCGGATCGCCCCGGCGCGACGTATCGGATCGACGCGGGAGCCCGCGACTCCCTGACGGGAGCGATCGAGATCCGCGTGCTCGCAGGTCGGCCCGAGGATCCGTTCGAGGGACGCCCCGAAGCCGGTGTCGCCGCCGAACTCGAAGATCGCCGCCGACGAATCGCGGCCCTCGAAGCCAAGCGTGGAGCCGACGACCCCGTGACCCTCGACGCAATCTCGACGCTGGGAGCGGCGCTCTTTCGTTCCGGCCGCGTCTCGGAGTCGCTTCCGTTGTTCGAACGCGTGCTGGAGAGCCGTCGCTCGACGTCACCCGACGACACCGAACAACTCATCCCGGCCATGAGTAACGTCGCCCTCGTGCTCATGCAACTCGGCGAGCTCGAACGGGCTCGCCCGCTCATGGAACAAGCGTTCGAGCTCAGCGAGACCTCACTCGGTCCCGACCACATCACGACCGCGACGATGCTGAACAACCTTGCGGGCCTACTCCAATCGCTCGGCGACTTCGAGGGGGCCCGCCCCCTTTTCGAACGGTCTTTGCGTTCGCGAGAGACGATCTACGGACCCGACCATCCGGTCGTGGGCGAGACGTGCGTCAACCTGGCGTTGCTGCTGCGCTCCATCGGCGACTACGCCCCCGCGCGACCGCTCCTCGAGCGGGCCAAGCGCATCCACGAAGCTGCCTACGGCGACGAACATCCGATGACGGCGTGGTCGTGGAACGCGCTCGCGCTGCTGCTGCACGAACTCGGCGACCTCGACGCGGCGCAGCGGCTCTTCGAAGGTGCGATCGCGACCTTCGAAGCGCAGCTCGGCGACCGCCACCCGATGACGACCACGGCGATCGGCAACCTGGCCGTGGTACTCGAGGACCGGGGCGAACTCGCGAGCGCGCGTCGATCGTACGAACGCGCGCTCGAGATCGAGAAGGTCACGCGCGGCCCCGAAGATCCGCACGTCGCGACCCTGTCGAGCAATCTCGCGAGCGTCCTGCGCGCGCAGGGGGATCTCGAAGCTGCCATCGAGCTCGGGGAAGCCGCGTTGCGCTCGCGCGAACGCTCCTACGGCACCGACCATCCGATCACGGCGCAATCCTGCAACAACCTTTCCGTCCTTCTCGCGGACCGCGGTGACACCGAACGCGCAGTGAAGCTGTCCGAACGAGCGCTGAAGATCCGCGAGGCGACGTTCGGCGCGTTCCACCCTCAAACGACCCGAACCCTGCGCAACCTCGCCTGGCACCGGCTCGACCTCGGAGACCCCCTTGCCGCGTGCACCCTCGCACGGCGCGCGATCCAGAGTGATGCACAGCAGCGGCGCCTGCTCACTTGGTCGCTCTCCGAATCCGACCGGCTCGCCTTCGCGAACGCGCAACGCATCGCCTTCGACACGTACCTCGCACTGGCGCAGCATGCCGCCCCCGATGAGGCGCGCGCCGTCTACGAAGTCGTCCTCGAGTGGAAGTCGCGGGTATGGCGAAGCCTCGTACAGACGAGAGGACAAGCTCTCCGGCGGCTTCCCGAATCGGATCGCACGCGCGTCGAGGCGCTGCGCCGTGTGCAATCGCGCCTTGCCGACGAGACGTATCGCACCGACGTCGACGACCCCGTGGCCCAGTCGCGGCGGATCACGCATCTGCTCGGCAAGCGGCAACAGCTCGAGACGGCACTCGCGCGCTCCGTCGGTCCCGTTTCGACCTCGCCTCCTGTCGACGTTGCCGAACTCGCCGCCGCTCTCCCGCGCGGAACCGTCGTGATCGACTTTCTCGTGCACGCACGACACGGTCCGGCCGCGCACCGAGAGTCTCCCGACTCGTTCGGCTCGCTCGCACTTTCCGCCTGGGTTCTGCGCGCGGGTGAACCCGACTCGTTGCGATGGATCGATCTCGGCAACGCCGATGCCGTGCGCGACGCGGTCGCCGCCGTGCTCGATCGCGTGCGAGGCTCCTACGGACTCCCGGTCACCGACCCCGAGGGCGGTCACCCCGTCGACGTCGAGCTGCGCCGCCGATTGTTCGACCCGCTTCGAGACGCGATCGGCGAAGCGAACCGCATCGTCGTCGCGCCCGACTCGTTCCTCGGCGCTTTCCCGTTCGAGATCCTCCGGCTCGACGACGGCTCGTACCTCCTCGAGAAGTACTCGGTCGTGTATACGCAGGACGTGACGTCGTTCGTCCGGACGCACGCGGAGGGGCCTCGTCTCTCGAGGGAATCGCGTGCCACGACAAACCCCAGTTTGCTTTGCGTCGGCGAGGTCGCGTACGAAGGCGAGTGGCCGGCCCTCACGGCAACGGCCATCGAGGCGAACACCGTCGCGGAGCTCCATGCCGAAGCCTTTCCCGAAGGCGAACGCACGCTGCTCCGCGAGCGCGAAGCGCACGAAGCCCGGATCTCTGCCGAGCTCCCGCGCCACCGCGTGATCCATCTCGCGACGCACGGATTCTTCGAGCGCTCCGCTGCGCCCACGCCCCCGCCTCCTCACGCGGACGCACCCCGAAGCGAACGAGAGCACGACCCCGTGCAGCGCATCGTGCTCGATCACCCGGCGCTCCTCTCGGGCCTCGTTTTCGCCCCTACGCCCGCGCCCGAGGGCGGAACTTCGATCGCGGACGGTCGGCTCACGGCCGAGGAGATCTCGTTCCTCGATCTCTCGGAGGTCGAGCTCGTCGTGATGTCCGCTTGTGAGTCCGGGCTCGGAACGATCTACAAGGGCGAGGGGATGCTCGGACTGCGGCGCGCGCTGCGGAGCGCAGGCGTCGAAACCGTCGTGAGTTCGCTCTGGAAGGTCTCGGACGACGAGACGCTCGAGCTCATGCGCGCGCTTTACGATCGTTTGTGGCGACGCGGCGAGACCATCGAGGATGCGCTGCGCGGAGCGAAACTCGACCGCCTGCGCGCGAATCGATCCGCTCACGAGGGTGCCGCGATCCCCTTCGCGTGGGGCGCATTCGTCCTCGATACCGGGAGGCTCGGAACGCGATGATCTCGAAGTCCGCAACGCTCGTGATCGGGCTCGCTCTCATGACGGCGTCGATGGCCTTCGGCGCGAGCGTCGACACGAAATCGAACGACGACGCCCGGGACGACTCCGTCGTCTTGCGCGCCGGGAACGTCCATCGCGACCGCATCGCCGCCGACGACGCCGTCGTCACCTCCGAACGCCTTCGCGCATTCGGCGAGATCCTTCCGCGAGGCAAGCGGTACACCCTCGTCGCCGAGAGCGCCGGCCCTCATCATGTCACATTCACGTCGTACACGGTCCGCGGACACCTCGTGCTGCGCGACGCCGCCGGCCGCGTGATCGCCGAAGACGACGTAAGCTGGATGAATCTGCTGCCGCGGCTCGTGTTCGACGCTTCAGCCGAAACACGCTACACGCTCGACGTCGCCTCGGTCTACGGCGTCCCGGGGCCGTTCGAGATTCGGTTCGACGCGGGGCCGCTCCCGGCGACGCCGCCGCAACAGGATGCACGGCGCGCGGCCGACTTCGTCCGGGAGGGCGTCGCGGCGGCCGAGTCCGACGACGGCATCCCGACGCCCGGGCTCGGCGTCGCACTGGGGCGACTTGCCTATCTTCAGCAAGCGCAGGGACGAGCCGGCGAGGCGGAGCGCACCTACCGCCGCGCGCTCGACGTTCGCGAGCGCGTCCTCTCCGAGCACCATCCCGAACTCGTCGAGACCCTCTTCGGTTTGGCGCGTGCGGTCGCGAGCCGCGATCTGGAGGCCGCCATCCCGATCTACGAACGGGCCCTCGCGACGCTCGAACAGGCCCCCTACGAGAACGACCTCATCTCCGCTCATCTGCGCCACGCGGTGGGAACGGCGCACTTTCACCGCAACCGCTTCGAGGAGGCCAAGACCTGGCTCGGCGAGGCCGCCGAGATCTTCGAACGTGCCGCGGGTCCCGACGCCGACGCGACTCTTCGCGCGACGAGTGATCTGGCTTCGGCACATTTCCAGCGCGGCCAGTACGACGAGGCGATCCCGATCTTCGAGCGCGTGCTCGCGACGACCGAACGCGTCCATGGCCCGAACCATCTCCTCACCATCGAGACCTTGTTCAACCTCGCGATGGCCGAGCGTGACCGGGGCGAACACCGTAAGGCCCTCGCACGGTTCCAGCGCGCTCACGACGGTTGTGTCGAGGCGTTCGGTCCCGATCACGAGTTCGTCGCACGATGCCTCGAAGGGCTCGCGGCAGCGAGGATCGCGCTCCACGAATACGAGCCGGCGCGCGATCTACTCGAGCGGGCCTTGGCGATCCGCGAGGTCCGCAACGGCAGCAACGACTTCATGACGGCGGGGACGCTGCACGAACTCGGCCACGCGACGTTTCAGCTCGGGATCCTCGACGAATCCCGTGTTCTTCTCGAACGATCGCTCGCGATCCGTCGCGAGGTCCATGGGCCCGGGCATCCGCTCACCGCGAGGACCATGCAGAACCTCGCCGCCGTCCTCGCGGGCCTCGGACTCTTCGAGGAGGCCCTGGCGCTCAGCGAGCCCGCAGCGCGTATCCTCGAGGCCTCGTACGTTCCCACGCATCCACTCACGATCACCGCGCTCGAGCTCCACGCAGGCGTGTTGCAAGAACTCGGTCGCTACGGGGAAGCCCGCCCGGTCAACGAGCGCGTGGTGAAGCTCAACGAACAGCGGCACGGCGCCGACTCTTTCCAAGCCGCGAACTCCAAGCACAACCTCGCACTCCTCGCGAGACGAAATGGAGACCTCGAACGCGCCGAGCGTATCTGGCGGGAATCGCTCGCCATTTGGGAGCGCGTCGACCCCGGTCACTCGTACGCCGCCGCGGCCGCGGGCGAGCTCGGTCGCCTGCTCCGCCAAGCCGGCCGCATCGACGACGCGATCGCCGTCTTGGATCGCATCGAGCCTCGTCGGGATCCGCGGTTCCCGTCGACCGAAGTGCTCAATTTCGATACGGGGCGTGCGCTCACGCTGCTCGACCGCGGCGCGACGCGCGAAGCGTTCGCGGTCGCACGCGACATCGAGGCCGGGTACGGGACGCTCGCACGACACGTCCTCTGGACGATGACCGAACACGAGCGCCTGCGGTTCGCGGCCCGCTACGCGATGGTCCTCGACGTGCTCCTTTCGATCGCCATCGCGAGTGACGACGACGAGATCCATCGCGAAGCCTACGAGTCGTTCCTCGCCTGGAAGGGCCGAGTCGCGCGCAGCCTCGTGCGTGGCAAGGCCGCGGGGCGGCGCGCGCTCGATCGCGAGCACCACGACCTCACCGATCGCCTCTCGGTCATTCAATCCCGACTTTCGACCCTCGCGTTCGCACGAGGCGGCGCCGGAGCCCCCGACGCGGCCCGCGAGCTCGAGTCGCTTCGTGCCGAACGCATCCGCCTCGAACGTGAACTGTTGCGCGCAGGCGGTGACGACGACGAGGACGATGCCGTCGATCTCGACACGCTTCGCGGGTCGATTCCGGCCGACGTCGCGCTCGTGGACTTCGCTCGCTTCGTCCGCTGCGTTCCTGCCGCGAACGGCTCACCGCCCCGCTTCGAAGAGGCCGTTTGCGCTTGGGTGATCCGCCCTGCGCCGCGGAAGATCGTCGCCATCGACCTCGGGAACGCCACCGCGATCGGCCGTGCCCTCGTCGACTACCGCCGATCGCTCACGAACCGACCGGGGCAAGAGCGCATGTCGCGGGGCACGAGCGGTGCGACCCTGCGGCGACTCGTCTGGGATCCGATCGCTCCGCATGTCGCCGGCTCGCGCCACCTCGTCGTGTCGCCGACCGGATACCTCGCGTCGCTTCCGCTCGAAGCGATCGTACTCGAGGACGGGAGCTACCTCATCGAACGTCATGCCGTGACGTATCTGCAGCACATGACCGCGTTCCCTCGCGCGAACGCCGCGTCGAGCATGGAGTCGCATCCGAGCCTGCTCGCGATCGGCGGCATCGACTACGACCGGCGCGACGAGCCGGCGATCGCACGAGCCGGCGGATCCGGCGACGACCGACGCACGCCGGCGAAGCTTCCCGACGAGAGCGAAGACCGCCGAGTCGCGGCATCGGCACCGCCCCCGGAAACGACGCCATCCGACGACGACTGCTCCGCTTCGGAGTTGCGTGCGTTCTCGCGCTCCTGGGCACCCCTCCCGTCGTCGAAGGGCGAAGTTCGCGCGATCGCCGACATCCACGAGCAGACGTTCGAAGAGAGAGCGACTCGCATCGAAGGAGCCGCGGCCACCGAAGAACGCGTGAAACACGAACTCCCGCGGCACCGAGCGGTCCACATCGCGACCCACGGCTTCTTTCGCCCCGACGACCTACCGTCGCTCTGGACCGCGGCCCACGAGCGCGATCTCGGCGGCGCGTCGCCGCGCGCTCGGCTCGCGAGCTGGCTTCCGGGCTTGCGCTCCGGCCTCGTATTCTCAGGCGCCAACACCCCCTCCGCAGACGGTCGCGACGAGGGAATCCTCACGGCCGAGGAAATCACGTTCCTCGACCTCGGCGCCGTGGATCTCGTGGTTCTCTCGGCATGCGAGACGGCACTCGGAAGTCCGCAGTCGGGCGAAGCGCTCCTCGGCCTGCGGCGTTCGTTGCATCAGGCAGGCGTCGACACCGTCATCAGCTCCGCGTGGCAAGTCGAAGACGCCGCGACGGCATGGCTCATGCGCGAGTTCTACCGAAGGCTTTGGGTCCTCGGCGAGAGCCGTCGCGACGCGCTGCATGGTGCAAGACTCGCGCTCGCCGAACACAACCGCAAGACCTTCGGCGGCGATCCACGGCCGGAAACATGGGGCGCGTTCGTGCTCTCGGGCGCCTGGCGCTGATTGATTCGACGCCGGCTCGCTCCGCCACGCGCCCGACGCGCGTCAGCGTACGGATACGACCACGGCGTTGGTAAGACTGATCGCTTTGTCGGCGCTGCTGCTCGGGTTCACGATCGCGCCCTGAACGGTGAAGTCGAACCCCACGGGCAGGTTCACGGGATCGCCCGAAGGCAGGTCGAGGAAGGTCGCGGGAGCCGGCGACGGATCGGCGATCGGCGCACCGAAATACATGCTGGAACCGGCGCGAGGGTTGGGGAGGTTCTTCCAGACGGCCGCCGGATTCGCCTCGCCGAACGGCGCGACCTCGACCGGGAAGCAAGCCGTACCGAGCGAGAACGGGAGCGCCGTCAGAGTCGTGTCGTTCGGCGTGCCCGGATTGAGATGAACGAAGAACCGGCCGCTCCCCCCGGCCGGCGCCGCCTGCATCGTCGCGAGGATCGGACTCCCGGCCGACACCGTGACCAGCGGCAGACCTCCGGACCCGCGACTTCCGTTCACGAACAGGAGGTCGGCTTCGCCGAGGCCTCCGCACTCGAGAATCGCGTCGCGCGCGTCGTAGTGCGCTCCCATGTCGGCGATCCCCGCGTCGGGCAATGCGTCGCTGCGCGTGGATCCGCCGTTGGACGAAGCGGGATCGCCCGCGTCGACACACGGGCTCGTCTCGACTTGCCCCGCCGCGATCTGACTGAGGTACAAGCGCCCGCCCGGTCCCGGAACGAAGAGCGGATCCTCGAAGATGTTGCCGTCACCGACGATCGGATCCTGCAAGTCGCTGTAGATGATCGGGAACGAACCGGATCCGTCGATCGACGGCACCGAATTCCCCCAGACGATCGAGTTGCGCATCGAGTACGATCCCGATCCATGCGAGATCGCGCCGCCCGAATCTCCCGCGGTGTTCGCATCGAAGCTCGCGAAGTTGATCAGTCCGCTTCCCGAGCTGATGCGCACGGCGCCGCCCCGTTCGTCGGCGGAGTTGCCGACGAACGTGCAATCGGTCATCGTGAGGCTTCCTACGCTCGAGCGCAGCGCGCCGCCGTCGCGGGAGGATTGGTTCGAGCGAAATCGACACTCGAAGATCAGGCTCGTGGTGTCGACGAGATCGAGCGCGCCGCCGTCGCCGTCGTGCGCGCGGTTCTCCTCGAAGGCCGAGTCGCGAAGCTGGAGGAACGCCGGCCCCTCCGCCGCGATGGCGCCGCCGTGAAACGCAAGGTTCGTGAGAAAGCGGCAGTCCTCTGCGGTGACCGCCGTCTGGACGGTGTAGAGAGCTCCCCCCTCGGGCGCGACATTCTCTCGAAACGCAGTCTCACGGAAGAAGCAGATCGCACCGCGGTCGAGTCGCACGGCGCCACCCTGTCCATCGACGGACACGTTCGCGAAGAACGAGCACCGCGACACGTCGATCGACCCACCGCCGCGAACCCGGATCGCCGGCCCGCCGAAGATACCGCGATTTGCGATGAAACGACACGCGACCACTTCGGTCGCCGCGCTCGTGACTTGCAACGCGCCGAGGCGATCGTCGAGATCCGCCCCCTCGATCGTGAAGCCTTCGAGCCGGCTCCCGCTCGCCGAGGAACGCACGTCCACGGCCGGAAGTCCCTTCGGCGGCTCGATCGTCGTGAGGCTCGCTCCCGCGAGCGACCGCAACGTGATCACTTCTTCGACGACGACCGCCTCCCGATACCGACCGGGGCGCACGACGATCTCGTCGCCCGTGTTCGCAGCGCTGACCGCCGCCGCGATCGTCGGCTGATCGTCGGGAACCACGATCGTCGCCGCGTGGGTCGACGTCACCGCAACGACCAAGAAGGCCGACGCGAGTACGAAGAGGTCACCAAAGCTTCGGGCAGAAACGCTCATCGATCGATTCTCCTTGTTTCGCATGTGCGGCCAAGCGTACGCGATCCGTCGGAACGCGACAAGACGCGCGCGCCGCATCGAGAAGCGGGGCACGTCAATCACGGTCGCGCCGCGCCACGAGAGCCGCGGGCAGAACGGCGCGCGTTCGTTGCAACAGAGTCGGCAACCCGTTGCGCACCAAGACCGTCTTGATCCGATAGGGATGCGCGAGCAAACGCGGGTCGGGTGTCATCGACCAGCGGAAACGGAAGCTCGATCCGGGCGCGACGAAAGCGCGTTCGATGTCGGGCTCGGTCGGAAACCGCTCGCGTGATCCGCCGAGACCGTCCGCGGTCGTGATCGCCTGAACGAGCTCGACATGGGCCTTCGCGTTGTGCCCGCGAAGCTCGATCGCGTTCGCGCGCCCGCGAACGAGCGTCTCGGGTACGTCGAGCTCCAAGGGGTTCGCGACGTCCTCGGCCGGCGCATCACGCACGATGCCGCACCGCTCGCAATCGTCGACGAGCCGCTCGAGCGCCGCCCAACCCACTGTGTACCGTGTCGTCCGTAGCGTCGCGCCACCGCAATCGGGACAGGGACGCGACGACTCCGCCGGTTCTGTCGAGCGCGCCTCGACGAGCGCGGTGCCCGGGAACCTCGCGTATCGGCTGGTCAGGAACAGGCTGCCCCGGTGCGCGTCCGGACGCATCGAGTCGAGCATCGCGATCCCGGCTCGCTCACAGACGGCCAACAACTCGCGTTCGACCTCGTCCATCGCGGCCGTCGCAGCGGGGTGCGGACGCGCCCGCCCGCGCATCGCGACGAGATCGATCGAGACCTCGTCGAGCATCGCTTGCAGTCGCTCGGCATACGTGTCATCCGCTACGTCGGGCTCGGCCGAAGCGTCGTCGTCCACCAATCCCTCGACACGAAGTGCCGAGACGAAGCGACGCGCGATCTCGAGCGTCGATGCAGCGAGCGGCGAGGTCGTTCCCAGTTCGACGGGAGCCGCGCCACGACCGACCGCGCCCGCGAGCAAGATGCGTACGCCGTCGCGCGATTCACTCGAAAACCACGTCGCGACGGCTTCGTCGTCGGTCGCGCTCCCGGGTCGAACGTAGAGAGTGCCCTCGCGCGCCGCCCGAACGACATCGACGTCACGAATCCACGCCGTCCTCACCGCCCCCGAGTCCGCCGGGAGTCGAATCCGCCACGTCGACGCCGAATCCGCTTCGTTCGGTACAGCGACCGATTCGACCTCGGGTTCCACCGACGCCTCGAGGCGCTTCGGATCCGGCTCGAACCTACGGGCCTCGGGGTCTCCGAACAACACCAACGTTCCGTGCGGGCTTCCGGTGGCCTCGCGCACCGCAGCGTCGAGCTCGGCGGCCCACGCGCCGAGCGGGAGTCCCGCCCGGAGTCGGTCCCATGCGAGATGACCGATGAGCGGAACGCGGAGGTTCGC
>JAUIME010000875.1 GCA_030433195.1 bacterium | reverse complement strand
TCGCGAGTCACGAGATCGCGAGTCACGAAATCGCCAAAGCCGATCGAAACGCGCGGGGCGTCAAGGATCACCGAGGTATCCCCGTAGCTCTTCGTGGACGACGTCGGGAGACCGCGATGCATCGATCGTCTCGAGGATCCCCAACTTGTCGTAGAACTCGAGAAGAGGGCCCGCCTGGCGGCGCGCGATCTGCGTTCGATGTCGGATCGTCGCGGGCTTGTCGTCATCTCGTTGAAAGAGCTCGCCGCCGCAGTTGTCGCAGACGTCTTCCTTCTCGGAAGGCAAGAAGTCGACGTGATACATCGCCCCGCAGGAGCGGCACGTGCGACGTCCGCTCAAACGGGAGATGATCCGATCCTCGTCGAGCTCGAAATCGAACACGCGCTCGACACCGTCGCCATTCGTGCGATCGTGGAGCGCCTGCGCTTGCGCGAGCGTTCGCGGGAAACCGTCGAGGAGGTAGCCGTCGAGAGACCCGAGCCGCTGGACGACCATTTCGATCACGAGATCGTCGGGCACGAGCTCGCCGGAGTCCATGTATTCTTTGGCTTTGACACCGAGCTCGGTTTTCGTCCCGACCTCGGTCCGCAGCAAGTCCCCGGTCGAGATGTGGGGAACACCCCGTAGTTTGGCGATCTTCTTGGCTTGGGTTCCCTTCCCGGCGCCGGGAGGCCCCAAGAAGACCCACCTCATTTCTTGGTGCCCCCTCTCCCCCGTCTCATGAAGCCTTCGTAGTCACGCATGAGAAGGTGAGAGTTGATCTTGTCGACGAGATCGAGTGCGACCCCGACGACGATCAGGAGGCTCGTACCCCCGAGGAACATCGTGAAGATGGCGTCCACACCGAGCGCCTGCGACGCAACCTGAGGAAGCAGCGCGATGAAGGCCAGGAACGCGGCACCCGCGAGGGTGATGCGGATCATGATGCCCTCGAGGTACTCCGACGTGCGCCGTCCCGGACGGATACCCGGGATGAAGCTTCCGTACTCCTTGAGGTTCTTGGCCATCTCGGTCGGCTGGATCATCAACGTCGTCCAGAAGAACGCGAAGAAGAAGATCAGCGCGATGTAGATCGTGATGTATCAGAACGAATTCGTGTTGAAGAGGTTGCTCAGGAACTGCGATCCGATCACCGAGAACAGGATGCCCGGGACGATCAGCAGCGAGCTCGCGAAGATCACGGGCATGACGCCCGCCTGATTCAGCTTGATCGGCAGGTAGTGACGCTGTCCGCCGTACACGCGGCGGCCGCGCATCTGACGGGCCTGCTGGATCGGAATGCGGCGATGCGCCTTCGTGATCAACACGACGACCATGATCATCCCGAGGAAGATCATGCCCAAGATGATTCCGGTCTGGATCTTCTGCGTCGGATCGACGCCGGGCTGCCCGACGAAGTCTCGCACGGCGACGGGAATACTCGAGACGATCCCGCACATGATGAGCAGCGAGATCCCGTTCCCGATGCCGTACTCGGTCATTTGCTCACCGAGCCACATGAGGAAGATCCCGCCCGTGGTAAGCGCGAGCACCGCCAACGCCTGGTAGCGGAACGTGTAGAACAGATCCGGGTCGATCACCGGCGCAAAGCCGGTACCCGCGTTCAGCATCGAGGGGATGACTCCCTTCACGATGAAGAACGCTTGGATGATGCACAACGGAACCGTGGCGTAGCGCGTGTATTGGTTGATCTTCTTCTGCCCTGCCGTCCCTTCCTTCGAGAGTTTCTCGAGCGTGGGGACGACCTTCGTCAGAAGGCTGAAGATGATCGACGCGCTGATGTAGGGCATGATCCCGAGCGAGAACAACACGAGATTGCCGAGGCTTCCGCCCGACAGCGTGTTGAACATTCCGAGAGCGGCCCCGAAGGCCCCAGATGCATTCCTCGTGGCTTCGCGCACCGCATCGACATCGACGCCCGGCAACGGGATGTGCGATCCGATTCGATAGACGATCAGCAGCGCCAACGTGATCCCGATCTTCTTGCGAAGCTCGGGAACGCGGAACACGTTGCCGGCAGCACCTAGCATGGCAGTTCCTTTACCTCACCGCCGGCCTTGGCGATCTTGTCCTTCGCGGACTCGCTGAAGCGG
>JAUIME010000874.1 GCA_030433195.1 bacterium | reverse complement strand
GTCGTGGGTATCGAACGCGCCCGGGGCCCGACTTGAGGCGAATCGCTCGGGAGGCTATGGTTTCCGTCGATTCTGGACGTGCCGGCATCTGATGGTCCGCACCCGCCACCGCGCTCACCCGCGCGGCTCCCGCAGCGCCCCCCTCGACGAACGGAGCCACCGAACCGCATGAGTCACGACCTGCTCGAATACAACGCCACGATCGTCGAGCGTATCGATCACACTCTCGATCTGGCGAGCTTCCGCGTGCAGCCCGACGAACCCTGGGCGGCGACGCCGCGCTTCGTCTCGGGTCAGTACACGACCATCGGGCTCAACAATGACGAGCATCCGGAGCTCGGTTCGGTGAAGCGTCCGATGAGTATCGCGTCGGCGCCCGAGGATGCAGACGGTGCGGTCGAGCTCTACGTGAAACACATCCTGCATCCCGCTTCGGCGAACCCGCTCACGAAGCTGCTGTGGGATCTGCGCAAGGGTTCGAGGATCTGGTTGAAGAACCGCGCGCAAGGCACCTTCACGTTCGACTCGACTCTGCCGCCTGAAGACTCACGACTGCGCGTGCTCGTCGCCGCGGGAACCGGCTTGGCACCGTTCGTCTCGATGGTCCGCAGCGAAGCGCAGCGCGGCGACGGTGATCTTCGACGCTTCATACTCTGCCACGGCGCGTCGTACGAAGGCGAGATCGCGTACCGCGACGAATTGCGTCAGCTCGCCGACTCGCACGGGCTGCGCTACTTCGCGACCGTCAGCCGCCCGTCGGAATGCCCCGGCTGGGACGGCGACAGCGGCCGCGTCGAAGACTACTTCCACCCCGACCGCATCGCGGAATTCGAAGAGCGCGCCGGACTTGTCCAAGGACACCTGAGCCCGCAGCGCGCCGTCGTGTACGTGTGCGGCTTGCGCGGCACCATCGCCGAGACGACCGCACGCCTTCTCGATCGCGGCTTCGTCCCGCCCGATCCCCGCATCCGTCGCGCGCTCGAAGCACCCGACAACGTGCCCGATGCGCTGTTCCACGAGCAGTACGACAACGTGCCGATCCTCGACATCGACGACACGGTCGCCGTGCAGTCGCTGCGCGATCGGCTGCGAGACGCGCTCGCGCGCTTGGCGTAGTCGAGCTACTCGGATCCCGGGTTGCCCACCTCGGGTACGCCTGCGAAGTGCACCGCATCGTCGGGCCACTCGGGCGCATTCGCGAGCGCGCCGAGCACTTCGTCGGGACCGGGCACCAGCGTCCACATCTCGGCATGTCGCTCGTTCATGAAACGCTCGTCGACGCAGTGTTGCAGCAGCTTCACGCACTCGTCGAAGTAGCCGCGCGTGTTCACGAGAAGGATCGGCTGCTTGTAGATGCCGAGTCGCTTGAGGCTCAACGCTTCGAACAGTTCTTCGAGCGTACCCGAGCCGCCCGGCAGCGCGATCGCCGCGTCGCTCGCCTCGAGCACGAGGTGCTTGCGATGCTGCATCGTCTCCACGCGCTCGAGCTTCGTGACCTTCGGATGCGCCCATTCGAGCTCGACCATGAAATGCGGGATGATGCCGACGACCTCACCGCCGCGCGATAACGCGCCATCGGCGAGCGCGCCCATCGAACCGACCGCTCCGCCGCCGTACACCACGGTGATCTTCGCGTCGGCGAGAATCTCGCCGAGCCGATACGCGTCGCGATGGTAGTCGGGGTGACACCCCTGACTCGACGCACAGTAGACGACGACCCGCTTCGTGCTCATATCGCGACTCCCGACAGTGCCGCCGCGAGCTGCGCGGCATGCTCGCCCGTGTTGTAGACGTGCGGCGAGACGCGCCAACCGCCCGCGCGCCGCGAGACCTCGACGCCCGCTTCGCCGAGCGCTTCCGAGAGCGGATCGAACGCGCTTGCATCGACCGGCTCGATGCGAAAAACATGACCCGCCTGCGCGGCCTCGTCGTCGACGTCACTCATCCGGAATCGATCGCCATCGAGATGCTCGCGGATCGAACGCGCGAACGCCCGCGCATGCTTCGCGATCGATGCAGGGCCGATCGATTCGACCGCCTCGAGGCCCGCGTCCCAACCCGCCAGGCGCAGGAACGCCGAGCTCTCGCCGAAG
>JAUIME010000873.1 GCA_030433195.1 bacterium | reverse complement strand
ACGACGGGCGACCGAGCAAGACCAAGTTCACGCGCGCGGTCGTATACTGCGACGGCGAAGGGTGCCTGTTCACGGAGCGCGAGCGCGAAGGCCAGGGCCTGCCGGTGCTCTTCGTCGACGAGCAGATCTATCGCGAGCTGCCCGAGTTTCTCGTCGCGACCGTCGACAAGTTCGCGATGATGCCGTGGCGCACCGACGCGGGCATCCTATTCGGGCGCGCGACGCACGTCGATGCGCTGCGCGCGTACGGTACGACCGACAAGCCGCCGGCCGCAGCCACCGCGCTCGGCAGCGATGGCCTGCACCCGCCCGAGCTCATCGTGCAAGACGAGATGCACCTCATCTCGGGACCACTCTACGAGACGGCGATCGACTATCTGTGCGAACGCGAGGTCGACGGCGTGCCGCGCGTGCCGAAGGTGGTCTGTTCGACGGCCACGGTGCGCCGCGCGCGCGAGCAGATCCGCGCGCTGTTCGAGCGCGACATGCAGATCTTCCCGCCGCGCGGCATCGACGACGGCGACAACTTCTTCGCGACGATCGACCGCGAGAAGCACGGTCGGCTCTACGTCGGTGTCGCGGCGCCGGGCCGCGCGCTCCGCGCGGTGTCGGTACGGACGTACGCATTGCTGCTCGCGGCTGCGGCCAAGCACTTCGACCCGAACGGGGCCGTCGATCAACCCGCCGACCCGTACATGACGCTCGTCGGGTACTTCAACTCGCTGCGCGAGCTCGGCGGCATGCGGCGTCTCGTCGAAGACGAAGTTCGAACGCGCGTGAAGAAGTTCGCGACCGACAAGCGGCCGGTCGGCTTCACGGACGGGCATCCGTTCGCGGCCGATCGCGACCTCGGATTCCCGGCCGAACTGACGTCGCGCGAGTCGACCGAGAACGTCAAGAAGACGAAGCTCCAGCTCGCGGTGCGCCACGCGCAGCCTGCGACCGATAACGAATCGGACGCGGCCGAGCGACTCGAGGCGCTCGCGACCGTGCTCGCATCGAACATGATCTCGGTCGGGCTCGACGTCGATCGTCTCGGCCTCATGGTCGTGACGGGCCAACCAAAGACGACGAGCGAGTACATCCAAGCGACAAGTCGCGTCGGACGCGCGTATCCGGGGCTCGTCGTCACGTGCCTGAACGCCTCGCGGCCGCGTGACCGATCCCACTACGAGCGGTTCGTCGCGTACCACGAGAGCTTCTACCGCGAAGTCGAAGCCACGAGCGTCACGCCGTTCTCGCTGCAGACGCTCGACCGCGGCATGTTCGGGACGCTGCTGTCGATGATCCGCCACGGCATCCTCGAGATGCAGCCGCCGCGCGGTGTCATGCGCCTTCACGAGAACCGCAAGAGGGCCGAGCAGATTCTCGAAGCGCTCGTCGATCGCGGCCGCAAGCATCGCGAATGGTACGACGCCGAGGCCGAAGAGCGCATCACGAGCGAGCTGCGCGCACGCGGCAAGCACGACTTCGACGCGTGGGAGAGCGTGGTCCATCGTGCGAAGAAGGGGGCGACCGAGCGCACGTACAGCGGGCTCGATCGATCTCGAGCCGACGGGAAGCCCCTGCTGCACACCGCGACGGACGACCCGCCCGACGACCTCGACGAACGCCGCTTCGTCGCACCGACGTCGATGCGCGATGTCGAACAAGAAACCCACGCCTGGGCCCGCAAGAGAAACCTCGACGAGGACCGCTGATCGATGGCTGTTCGCAAATCCTACGCAAAGAAGAAGAATCCGTTCCGGACCCAACGTCCCGACGGCCAGATCCGTCGCAGCCAGATGGTCACACCGTTCGGACCCGGATCGCTCGTCGACTTCGTAAACCGCGCGGTCGTCATCGGCGGGCTCGAACACTGGAGCTACGCCACGATCGAGGGCGCGGTGTTAGACGATCCGCGGCTTCGGCGCTCGCTCATGCCGCGTCTCAAGGTGCTCGACCCCGAGCTTGATCTCGCCGAGTCGAACTACTTCCGACAGGCACCTGCGTGTGATTCGCGCGAGCCCGATACGCGCGTCGGCGTGCGGTCGCTCGAGTTCCCGCGCTGGTTCGTGTGCCAAGGATGTCGGCGCCTCGCGAACGCGGCGAGCGCC
>JAUIME010000872.1 GCA_030433195.1 bacterium | reverse complement strand
CGACCCCGGGCGAGCCGAGGTTCAGATGCACGACGTACTTGCCGTTTCCGCCCGCGGGCGGGAGCACCATGTAACCGTAGACGGGATCGCCGCCTTCGATCGTCACGCGGCGATCGCTGCCACCGAACGTGCCGTTTACGAAGAGAACGTTCGCGACGTCGCCGAGGTCGATGTTGACGGTCCCGGTCAGGCAATCGCACCACTCGTCCTCGAGGCCGAGGACGTAAGCGCGTCCGGCCTCGTTCGCGAGCGACGGGTCACGCGGCGAACCGACCCAACCGACGTTGCCGTCGATCGCGACGGACTCCCCGTACCTCTCGCTGAGTTGCGACGGGCGCGCCACGCCGAGTGCGGCGAACGACGTCCCGAATCGCACGTACACGTGGACTTTTCTCTGGAAGGGATCGGCGATGACGAGCGTGTCCTCGTCGAGCGCCAGTGAACGTCCGAACCAGCTCGACCCGGTGGGAGCGGCAATGCGCTGGGCTTCGTCCCAAGTCGACCCGGTCCGCTCGTAGACGTAAACAGCTCCGACGTTGTTCTCGCCGAACGCGCCGACGACCACCTCGTCGTCTTGCAGCCCGAGCGCCATGCCGAAGCGATCTCCGTTGTCGTTCATGCTTGCGTCGAGTTCTTGCTGCTCGTTCCACATGGCGCCGTCGAAGGTGTACATGTACACCTGCCCCTCGCTTGGCTCGTCGATGGCGCCGACCGCGAGATCGGATCCGAACAGCGCGACTGCGGTTCCGACCGCATCGCCGCCGATCGCGGTTGCAGGGTCGAGGCGTTGCTCGAGACTCCACGACGACCCCGTGCGGCGATAGACGTACGCGGCTCCCTGATCGGACGCGACCGAATCGTCCGACGGAGCGCCGATCGCGAGCGCGTCGCCGTCGAGCGAGAGCGCGGCGCCGAACTTGTCCTCGCCCGAGCCTTCGGGTCCGATGCGCTGCTCGGGCAGCCAGAAGTCGCCGGCTTGCCGGAATACGTAGACCGAGCCCGGTGATCCGTAGAAGTCACCGCCGGGTGCGCCGACGACGATCGTGTCGCCGGACAGCGCGACGCGAGTTCCGAACCCTTCGTTCGGGATCCCGATCCATGAATACAGCTTCGCGACTTCGACCCAATTGCCGCCGACGTTCTCGTACACGTAGGCGGCGCCGGCCTGAGCCTCCTGGTCATCGTCTCCCGGGGATCCGACGACGGCGAAGACGCCTTCGACGTCCACCGACGATCCGAAGAGGTCGAGCTCCGGAAACACCGCGTTGGGCTCGAAGTACTGGCTCTCGCATTGGCTTTGCGCCGTTTGCGGTAACACCAGTGCGAGCACCAGCATCCCGAGTCCGGTCCACGTCCCGAACTTCATGTCGCTCTCCTTGTTCTCCAATGTGCGACGTCGATCCCCGCGATCGGTCTCGGAGCGTCCGAGCGTCCGGGGCCCTCGGCTCGGATTCTAACCGGCAGGGCGCGTGTGCTCTAGCGAGATCGAGAGGACTTGGATCGGGGGGAGTCGTGGATCTCGAGAAAGGTTGCGTCATGGAAGGACTTGGGGGCGAACGGGGATTCGTGGGAATGTCGCAGGCGAGGAGGGACAACGGTCACCGCCGCGCATCGCCTGGATGGCGCGGCCGAGTCGATCGATCGATCGATCGACCGTTCACTCCGTCGGCATCGGGATCGTGAACCGCATCGTGGTACCGCTTGGCGCGGAGGGATCGCACCAAATTCGTCCCCCTTGTCTCTCGACGGCCTTGCGGCAGGTGTACAGGCCGAGGCCGGTTCCTTCGAACTCCTTCTCGGTGTGCAAACGCCGTAGGGGATCGAAGATGATGTCGACCTTGTCGTGCGGAACGCCGATTCCGTTGTCGATCACCGACACCTCGCAGTGTCCGTCCTCGGCCGTCGTACCGGAGATGCGGACGTGGGGTTCCCCGTCGCGACAGTACGTCACGCTGTTCGTGATGAGATTCTGCAAGACCTGAACGATCAGCCCGTGGTTCCCGTGAACGACGGGAAGATCCTCGTAGTCGATGCGCGCACGGGCGTCGCTGAGGAGATCCTCGAGGTTGGAACAGGCCTCGTCGACGGCACGATCGAGGCGAAC
>JAUIME010000092.1 GCA_030433195.1 bacterium | reverse complement strand
CCCGCCCCACATGTCGTCTCCGAGCACATTGACGGCGAAGACGACGGTTCGATCGCCAGACTGCACCCATCCGACGAACCAGCCGAGGTCGGCTTCGTCGGCGGTGGCGCGCCCCGACCCCGTCTTGCCGCAGAAGACACCGTCTTCGGTTCGTTCGAGGACCAGGGCGTCCTTGACGATCGCCAGATTGCGCTCGGAGAACGGGAGCTCCCCGTCGATCAAGCGCTCGAGGAATCGGACCTGCTCGTCAGCCGAGATCCGCAACGAACTGCGAAGCCAAAACTGCGTCAGGCCACCACTCGTGTCCTCGTTGCCGTAGCCGACGCGGGCGAGAAATGCGCGCATACGCTCCTCCCCGACTCCGGCCGCGAGGCGTTGGAAATACCACACGACGGAATCGCGGATCGCCGAGCGCAAGTCGTGGTCACGATTCGTGGCTTCCCGTTCCCGCTCGACGCCATCCCACGCGAAGACATGCGCCCCGTCGCGAACGACGCCGGTCTCGAGACCGATGAGCGCGTTGGGAATCTTGAACGTCGAGCAAGGCGCGTGTCGCGCCGAGCAGCGTTCGGAGCGGTAACGATGCGTCGTGCCCGATTCCTTCTCGAGCCAAACCATGCACGCATCGACTCCCTCGAAGTACGCCGAGAGGTCGAGCGGCGTCGAAGCGCTCGCTTCGGGCGCACGCGATTCGAGGGGCCGCGCGGACGCGAACGCGGCCCATCCGAACATCCCGAGCGAGGCGAGGGCGACGAGGCGCCCGTGGCGGATCATTCGAGCCACCGCACGCTCGAAAGCATCGCGTCGAACGCGGCGCGGGCGCCCTCGCTCTTCAGTCGCCCGACGAACAGGAACATGAGCTCCTCGTCGCGGATCGCGCACAAGACTTCGTTGCCGTCGCCACCCTCGATGACGACACGCTCGGCCTTACGACCGTCGAGCAGGGTCTCGCCCCGCTCGAGCACGGGTCGGCCCGCGACGATCTGCTCGAAGACGTCGAAGAAGTCGGCGTTGTACGGCAGCGCGACCGTCACGAGCGCCATGCCGCCGGCGTCGTCGTCTTCGTCGATCTCGAGCAGAAGCGAGCCGAATCCAGCCGCGTCGAGGTTGTCGAACGACCAACCCTTCGGACGCTCGAGGCGCACGCCGTACACGGGGTTCTCGTACACTCGCCCGTTCACCGTGTAAGGCCGGAACGACTCGTCGACGCGCACCGTGTCGCCGCCCTGCGTGAACTCGAGGACGTCGACCGTCACGTTGCCGATCGCGACGCCGAGCGACAGGAACAGCTCTTCGATGCCCTCGTCGCTGAGCGACGAGCGGTCGAGGTCGATGTGCGCGGCACTCACGAAGGGCCGCGCCATCGTCGCATCGAGCGGGATCCACTCGCCGACGTACGCCTCGGTCCACGCGTGCCCCGCAAACGTCCGGTTCCAGTACAGGAGCCCCATCGAGACGCGTGCCGGAATACCGACCGAGCGCAGCGTGCCCGCGAGCAGTACGGCATGCTCGGAGCAATCGCCCGACGGATTCTCGAGCACCTCCTTCGCCGACGCGAAACCGACCGTCATGTTCTTGTCGCGGATCGTCTCGTACACCCAGCGCTCGAGCTTCTTGGACGCCTTCCACGCATCGACCTCGTCGCCGATCGCGTCCTTGGCCGCACGCTTCATCGCCGTGTCGTCGGACTGGAGCCACGAGTTCGATGCGAGGTACTCGGCGAGCACCTCACCGCCTTCGAGCGGGATCGGCAGGGTCGGCCCTTCGGGAGCCGGAACCGCCCGCACGTGAAGCACGAGCGCGTTGCCGTCGATGTCGAGAACACGCTGACGCGGACTCTCGAGCCGTTCGGCAAACGCCTCGACGTCCCCTTCCTTCAGTGTGATGCGGTACGTCGCCGACTCGATCGAATAGGGATACGGAAGGCTCACGTTCGACTCGGCCGCGAGCCCGACGAGCGCGTCGACGGCCGCGCCCTGCCCCCCGGCGGGACCGGACATCGCCCGCTCCTTCGAACAGACGATGGTGTCGATCCCGCCCGCGATCGGCACCGACTGCATCACGCGCGAGCCATCGGGGACGAGCCACGACTTGGCAACCACGCCCGGCATCACGCTCATGGTCTCGTGCACTTCGACGACCGAGCGCTTCTCTCCGAGAACTTCCTTCTCGACCGGCCCGACGACCGTCCCCTCGACCTTCGTGATCTGATTGCCCATGTCGGGGATGAACGTCTTGTAGGCGTACGTCGCGCCCGGCTTCCCGAGCTTCGAGTCCGCCTGCTGCGACGCGGCCCACGGACCGAGGACGCCGGTCTCCCAGGGAATCGAACGCGTGCTTTCCTTCCCGTACACGTTCTGCACGATCTCGAGTTCGTCGCCCTTGACCCGGACCTCGGTCGTCGTTTCCTGCGACGACATGAGGCTCGACGAACGAAGCCATTCGAACTCGCCGGCCGGCGTCTCCACCGACTCGACCTCGGTCGTCATCTCGATCGTCGCACCCGCGCGCGTGATCTCGATGTCCGACCGCACGGTCATGCGGATGCGCGCCTTCTCCCCCTCGCCGACGCGTCGTACGACGGTGTGCGCGCGCCCCATCTCGGCGCCGAGGATCCGGATGACGGCCCACTCCTCGTGAAGGAGTACGCCCTCTTCCGAGATTCCGGCGGACTCGTCGGGCACAGCCGCTGACCGAGGCTCTACAACGGGCGCAGCCGCGAGCGAGTCGATCCCGAGAAGATCGAGCGCGAGCCACAGAATCCAGCCGGCCGCGAGCGCGAGCAGCGCCTTGCGCCGCGTCACGTCTGATGGTCGCCATCGCCAGGCGCGCGCCTTGCCTCCATCGTTCGGCCCCTCGCGTCGATCCCGCCCGTTTCCATCGCGCTGCTGCCCATTCATCGTGCTACCTCCCGTCGGTGGCTGTCCCGGATCCGGAGGTCCCTACGCACGAGACCCCTTCCCCCTTTCACGACTCGCGGGATGGGCACCCGAGGACGCCCGGCGCGGAGGTCCACGCGACGCGGCGCACGGCCTCGCTCAGTTCTTCTTCTTGAGCAGGCGCAGCTTCGCGACGGGCTTCAGCGCCAGGCGCGTCCCGCGCGCGCCGACACCGCAGAACTCGAGCGTCTTGAGGCGGAACCGCGCGTCCTTGATGCGCTGTCCCTTCGCGGGTACGAAATCCATCTGGATCTGGTAGTCGACTTCGCCCGGGAAGAGCTTCAGGACGCGCCCCTCTTTGCCCTTGATGAGCTCGTATTCCTTCTCGTTGATGAAGCCCTTGATGTGGACTTTCTTCGCGAAGGCGTGCTTTTGCTTGTCGGTGTAGATCACGGTGAGGATCTGCCCCTCTTCGGGATCGAACACACCGAAGTGCACGACCTTGCCGGGGATGAAGAACTTCTCCGAGGGCGAGAAGATGCGGTACGTCCCGTCTTGGCACACCGCGATGAGCTTGTCGAACTCGGTCACGGTGACCTGGACGTCCTTGCCGCGAACCGCCGTGCCGCAGAAGCCCGTCTTCGCGTCGTAGTTGACGCGGATGTTCTGCAGCGCGACGGCCTTCTTGTCGACCGTGTCGAACGAGGCGATCTCGGTGCGCCGCGGGTACGCCTCACCGTATTTCTTGAGGAGAGCGCGCACGTACGCGACGGTCGTCTGCGTGAGTTTCGCGAGTTTCTTCTCGCACTGCTCGATCGCCTTGACGATGTCGTCGATGTCTTTGCGATTCTTGTTGATGTCGTAGGCCGAGATGCGCCGGATGCGGATCTCGAGGAGCCGCGCGACGTCCTCGTCCGTGAGCTCGCGAATGAACAGCGGGCGGAACGGCTCGAGCCCGTCGTACACCTCCTGCTTCACCGCGGTCGCCGTCTTCGCATTCTCGATGCGCTTGTAGATGCGGTTTTCGATGAAGATCTGCTCGAGCGTGAGCTGATGCCGCTTCGCTTCGAGCATCGCGAGCTCGTGCTCGAGCTCGCGTCGAATCTGCTCCTTGAGGCGCTCCGTGAGGTCGACGAGCAGTTCGCTCACCGTGTAGGTCACGGGCTTGTCGTCGGCGATCGCGACGATGTTCGACTTGATCGAGACTTCGCAGTTGGTGTACGCGTAGAGGAGCGGCAAGACGTCGTCGGCGTAGGTCCCGCGCGCCGTCGTGATGACGATCTCGACGTGCTCGGCGGTGCGATCCTCGATCGACGAGAGCTTGAACTTCCCCTTCTGCGCGGCCTGCTCGATCGACGCGATGAGACTCTCGGTCGTCGTCGAGTACGGGATCTCGCGGATGATGATCGTCTTCTCGTTCGGGATCTCGAGACGTGCTCGCACGCGGACGCGTCCGCGACCGTCCTCGTACTCGGAAGCGTCCATGATGCCGCCCTGCTGGAAATCGGGCACCACCTCGACCTTCTTGCCCCGGAGAACCTTGATCTGCGCTTCGAGCAGCTCCCCGAAGTTGTGCGGCAGGATCTTCGTCGCCATCCCGACCGCGATGCCCTCGGTGCCGAGCATGAGCACGACGGGCACCTTCGCGGGCAGCGTGACGGGCTCTTCCTTGCGGCCGTCGTAGCTCGGCGCGAACTCCGTGAGCGCGGGGTTGAACATCGTCTCGCGCGCGAGCGGCGTGAGTCGGCACTCGATGTATCGCGGCGCGGCCGCCGAGTGTCCCGTGAAGACGCTGCCGAAGTTCCCCTGCTTCTCGATGAAGTACTGCTTGTTCGCGAGCACCACGAGCGCGTCACCGATCGACGCGTCACCGTGCGGGTGCAGCTTCATCGTCTCGCCGATGACGTTCGCGACCTTGTGGAAGCGCCCGTCGTCCATCTCTGCGAGCGTATGCAGGATGCGCCTCTGGACCGGCTTGCACCCGTCACGCGCATCCGGGATCGCGCGATCGACGATCACGTAGCTCGCGTACTCGAGGAAGTTCTGCCGCATCAGCGGCTCGACGTAACTCATCGACGCACTCGCAAAACCGCGGAGGTAAAGGAAGGAGCGTCGCCGACCCCGCCGGCGCCGCGCGCCCTTCGAGCCGCCCGCCCGAAGAGCGCGCAGATTCTATCGGTCCACGCGCACCCCCGCAACCCCGGCGCGCACGGATCGCGATCCGTACGCGCCGGTGCGTGGGATATCGATCAATGCACGACGATGTGCACGGGGTTCGTGAGGCTCGCGGGCTTGCTCCCCGACGACGCGGGATTGAGGATCGCGCCCTGCAACGTCCACTGGCTTCCGAGCGGCAGGTTCGCGAGATCTCCGTTGGCGTCGAAGTGGAACATCGTCGTCGCGCGCGAGGGATCGGCGATGACGTTGCCGAAGTAGTTCGACGACCCGATGCGCGCCTCCTTGCCGAGGTTGTTCCAGATACTCACGGGTGATCCGGTGCCCATCGGCGGCACGATGAAGTCGAAGCACGCCATGCCGAGTCCACCCGGCGTCGGTGTGATCGTCGACGCATCCGGGGCGCCGTCATTCAGATGGACGACGAACTTGCCGTTGCCGCCCGCCGTGGGCCGCTCGATCGAGAACTCGTGGGGCCCGAACGCGGGAAGATACGCGATCGGCCCGAGCGAACCGTTCACTCGCAGCACGTCGGCATCCGGGCTGTCCGGCGCCTGGCACAAGAGCACGCCGAGCGTCAGGCTGTCGGTGTAGTAGTCGAGGTCGCCGAGATCGAGCCGATTGTCGGGCCAGACGGCGTAGGCCGTGCCGTCGTGCATCGCGACGCCGATGTACTCGAGGTAGTTGTTGCTCCAACGAAACGGGTTGCTCGTCGATTGGTCCGACGGGCTGTCGGCAACCTGCTCTTCGTAGAACGAATCACCGCCGTCGACCGAAAGGCCGATCCACGCGTGCACCTGCTCGTTGGCGCCGTCCGCGCGCGCATCGAGCCAAGCCACCGCCACCGCGCCCGTCGCCTGGTCGACGTCGAGCCAGGGGAGAAACTGGCTGTTGGTATCGGGCGAGTGCACGGGGATCTCGGGAGACCACGTCGACGCTTGATCGTCCGAGTAGCGCACGATCACGTCGGTGTCGTCAAACCCGCCCGTACCGACGACCGTGTACGCCACGTAGACGCGTCCTTCGTACGGACCGCCGCTGCGGTCGACGGCGATCGAGGGCACCGCGAGCACACCGCGGTCGGGCTGCGCGAGAATGTCGTAGCGGTTGCTGTTGCCGCGTGCCACCATCGTCGTACCGACGAACAGGTCGGTGCCAAACGTCACCCCGTCGTTGAACGAACGGTCGACGCGGATGCTGCTGAACGTCGGCGAAACGCTCTGGTCGTCCCAGACGACGTACACCTCGCCGTTCGGGCCCACGGCGGCCATGCCGAACGTGTTGAGCGTGCCGCCGTCGTTGATCGCGCGATCGACGGGGAACGTCTCGCCCTCGTCGTACGACGATGCGAGCCGCACGTTCGTCGGGAACGAGTCGACACGGTACGCAAGGTAGACGTTGAATTGCCCCGGCGTGTTCGAATCGGGGCCGGTGTTCACGATCCACTTGTCGAGCGAGCTGTCGTTGGCCACCACGATCGTGAATCGATCGTAGGATTCGCCGCCGTCGGTGCTGCGCGCGCAGACGAGGTCGCGCCCCGAACCGGCACCGGCGCCGTACGCGACGTAGACGTTGCCGTCGCCCGCAAAGGCGACCGTCGGATCGAATCGCAGGCCCGCCGGCAGCCCGTCCTCGGCCGGACCGATCGGCACGTGCGTCCACGTCTGGCCGCCGTCCTTCGTCCAGAACGTATTCATCGTCTCGAACGGCGACGGGGCGTGCCCGCAGATCACCTGATTCATCGGATCGATCGGATTGACGGCAATGCTCACCTCGGCCTCGTTGCCGAGAATCGTACTGACACGAACGTCGGCCGTCGCGAGCGACGCCGTAGCAGCGAGCACGACGAAGACGACGACTACGGGAATCGAGCGATGCATGGAACCTCCTCCTGGGTTGTGACACCGAATGCTGCGGTTCGAAGCCTGCGGGTCCGATCCGTCGGACACGCCCGGGTTCCGATCCGAGCCTCCGGTCGGCGGGCAGCTCGCACGACCGGACGTTGTGCATCGAGCCCCATGATAGCCCGTCATCGCGACCTGCGGCACCCCTTGGCGACCCGCCCCGCCGCAGCCGGTCGACACGCGCGATTTTGCTAGATTACCGGCCCCGACGTCGCCCCGGCCCCTCGGCCTCGGCGACGACCCCGGGGACACTCCCCGTTCGGAACGGGCGGCCGGAACCTCTTCGGCGCCAACGACTCCGACGCGCGAGTGCCCGACGTCCCGAAACGGTATTCCGACACAGGTCCCCTGAACGACTACGAAAGCGTACCCTCCATGTCCTCACCGTCTCCGATCGACTTCTACGACGTCCGCAGCCTGCTCTCGGAAGAAGAGCGACAAGTCCAAGACTCGGTGCGCCGCTTCGTCGACGACCGCGTGCTGCCGATCATCGGCGATGCCTTCGACGAGCACCGATTCCCGAAAGAGCTCGTCACCGAGATCGCCGAGCTCGGGCTCCTCGGTTGCAACCTCGAGGGGTACGACTGCGCGGGCCTCAACAACGTCTGCTACGGGCTCGTGTGCCAAGAGCTCGAACGCGGCGACTCGGGACTGCGGAGCTTCGTGAGCGTGCAGGGCAGCTTGTGCATGTACCCGATCCACGCCTACGGCAGCGAAGAGCAGAAGAAGGCGTGGCTGCCGCGCATGGCGAGCGGCGAAGCCATCGGCTGCTTCGGCCTCACCGAGCCGGACGGCGGATCCGACCCGGGCACGATGAAGACCCACGCCAAGCGCGACGGCGACGACTGGATTCTCAACGGCGCCAAGATGTGGATCACGAACGGCACGATCGCCGACGTCGCGATCGTCTGGGCGATGACCGACGACGGCGTGCGCGGTTTCCTCGTCGAGAAGGACATGAAGGGCTACACGTCGCGCGACATCTTGAAGAAGTTCTCGCTGCGCGCGTCGATCACGTCGGAGCTGTTCTTCGATCACGTGCGCGTGCCCGACCGCAACCGCCTGCCGAACGTCGAGGGGCTGCGCGGCCCGCTCGGTTGTCTGACGCAGGCGCGCTACGGCATCACGTGGGGTGCGATCGGCGCGGCGATCGCGTGTCTCGAAGAGGCGCTCGAGTACGCGAAGTCGCGCGTCGTCTTCCAACGCCCGATCGCGAACACGCAAACCGTGCAGCGACGCCTCGCCGACGCGACGCGGCGCATCACGCTCGCGCAGCTCTTGTCGCTCCAGCTCGGACGTCTCAAGGATCAGAAGGCGATGCACCATTCGCAGGTGTCGCTCGCCAAGTGGAACAACGTCCGCATGGCACTCGACATCGCGCGCGACTGCCGCGACATCCTCGGTGCGGCGGGCATCAGCGTCGAGTTCTCGGCGATCCGCCACATGCTGAACCTCGAGAGTGTCATCACCTACGAGGGCACCGAGACGATCCACGAGCTCGTGATCGGACGCGAGCTGACCGGGCACGCGGCGTTCTGATCGGCCGGTAACGATGGCGGTCCACGACTACAACCGAGCCAAGATCGTCGACGCGAACTTCCGCGACCGCGTCGCCGAGTGGAGCCACGGCGACACCGCACGCACGCTCGAAGAGCCGGCGCGCGAGGGGTCGATCCTTACGGGCGGCGACCTCGTCGAGCTGCTCGAATCGCAGATGACAGCGCGGCACCTCGACATCGCCGCGCGCAACCTGCGTACCGGCAACGAGTCGTTCTACACGATCGGCAGTGCCGGGCACGAAGGCAACGCGCTCGTCGGTCGGCTCACGCGCGCGACCGATCCCGCGTTCCTGCACTACCGAAGCGGTGGCTTCATGATGGAGCGCTCGCGTCGGCATCCCGAGATCGACCCGATCCGCGACACGGCGTTGTCGATCGTCGCGAGCACCGAGGATCCGATCTCCGGCGGGCGACACAAGGTCTGGGGAAGCGCGCCGCTGTGGGTGCTGCCGCAGACGAGCACGATCGCGAGCCACCTGCCCAAGGCGATGGGCATGGCGATCAGCATCCGCCGCACCGCGAAGCTCGGCCTCGAGCTGCCGATTCCCGAGAACGCGATCGTCGTGTGCAGCTTCGGCGACGCGAGCGCGAACCACTCGACGGGACTCGGGGCACTGAACGCGGCCGCGTGGGCGAGCTACCAGCGCATGCCCGTGCCGATGCTCTGCGTGTGCGAAGACAACGGAATCGGCATCTCGGTGCGCACGCCGCCCGATTGGATCGAAAAGAACTTCCGCGATCGCGCGGGCATCCGCTACTTCAGCGCCGACGGGCTCGACATGCCGGGCGCCGCCGCGACCGTGCGCGACGCGATCGAAACGTGTCGCTCGGAGCGCGTCCCCGTGTTCCTGCATCTTCGCGTCGTGCGCTTGCTCGGACATGCCGGGACCGACATCGAGAGCACGTATCGCGATACTCGCGAGATCGAAGAGACCGAAGCGCGTGATCCCGTGCTCATCACCGCGCAGCAGTGCGTCGACGGCGGGTTTCTCTCACCGCACGACGTGCTCGATCGATACGAATCGATCCGCGACCGCGTCGACGCCGCTGCGAAGTACGCCACGACGACGCCGAAGCTCGCGTCGGCGGCCGAAGTCGTCGCATCGCTCGCTCCGTATCATGCCGACCGCGTCGACGCGGAGGCGCAGAAACCCACGCCCGATCCGAAGCGTCGCGAGCGACACTTCAAACGACTCGGCGGCCTGCCCGAATCGCGCGGCCCGCGGCACCTCGCGGCGCAGATCAACGCAGCGCTCCACGACGTCATGCTGTCGTATCCCGAAGCGCTCGTGTTCGGCGAGGACGTCGCGCGCAAGGGCGGCGTCTACAACGTCACGACCGGATTGCATGGATCGTTCCGCGCGGCGCGCGTGTTCAACACGCTCCTCGACGAGCAGTCGATCCTCGGGATGGCGCAAGGCGCCGGCTACTGCGGCCTGTTGCCGATCCCCGAGATCCAGTACCTCGCGTACTTCCACAACGCGTGCGACCAGATTCGCGGCGAGGCGTGTTCGACGCAGTTCTTCTCGAACGACCAGTTCCGCAACCCGATGGTCATCCGCATCGCGTCGCTCGCGTACCAACGCGGCTTCGGCGGCCACTTCCACAACGACAACAGCATCGCCGCGCTGCGCGACATCCCGGGGCTCGTCATCGCGTGCCCTTCGCGCGGCGACGACGCGGCGGGCATGCTCCGCACCGCCCTCGCGCTCGCCAAGGTCGACGGCCGCATCGTCGCCTACCTCGAACCGATCGCGCTCTACATGACGAAGGACCTCCACGAAGCGCGCGACCGCGGGTGGTCGTTCGACTACCCCGCGCCAGGCACGTCGGTGCCGCTCGGTGAGGCGCGCGTCTACGAGCCCGACGCCGAGGACCTCTTGATCATCACCTACGGCAACGGCGTCCCGATGTCGCTTCGCGCCGCGCGCACGATCGAGCGCGATCACGGCGCCAAGTGCCGCGTCCTCGATCTTCGCTGGCTCAACCCGCTCCCCGTCGACGCGATCGCGAAGAACGCGGCCGAGTGCAAACGCACGCTCGTCGTCGACGAAGGCCGACGCACGGGCGGAGTCGGCGAGGCCGTTCTCGCGACCGTGTGCGAGCACGCGAACGGCCCCGTTCACGCGCGACGCGTCACGGGCGAAGACACATACATCCCGCTCGGCCCGGCCGCGCACCACGTGCTACCCTCCGAGAGTGCGATCGTCACCGCAGCCGCGGCGATGCTCGAAGCACGATAGGCGACCTCCGCCCCGACGAGACCGGAAGCGATCCCGCATGCTCCAGCTCTTCTTCGGCCTCTGCACGCTCGTGACGACTCCCCTGCTCGGAGTGTCGGTATTGCTCGCGTTGATCGTCGCGACCGGCACGCCCGAAGCGTGGCCCCTCCCCGCCTTCCTGCTCTTGGCATCGGGGCTCGCTTGGTGGACGTCCGTCGCACTGCTTCGTCGGATGCGCACTCCATTCCGTCTGCATCTCGCGTGGACGCTTCTTTGGACCGCAGGCGCGATCCCTCCGATCCACGTCTACGTGTTCCTGTCGTACCAGCTGCTCGCCGCATGGATCCGTACGCTCGTGACGGGCATTCCGACAAAGGTCGATCCGCCGAAGCCGCTCGCCCAGGATCCCGCGCCCTGGATCGCATCGGCGATCTGCATCGCCGTCGCCGCGATCGCGTTCTTCGGCGGCGGCCGATTCCATCGTTGGTGGAAGCAGCAACCGGAGTCGAAGCCGAAGTCCGGGATCCGGCGAGGCATCCCGCGAC
>JAUIME010000091.1 GCA_030433195.1 bacterium | reverse complement strand
GGTGGCGCGGCGGTCTCGCGAAGCGTGCGCTCGAGAAGGCGTCGTGCATCCTCCGGGCGGTCGTCGTCGATCGCGTCGAGGGCCTGCACGAGCGTGAGCCGTGCTCGTGCGTTCTCGAGCAGCGGGAGGTACACCGGCGACGTGGTCGGGCCGGCCAGCAGACGCTCGTAGGCCAGCACGAGATTCTCGAGCGTCTGGCGATGTCGTGGGCGCAGGCCGCTCGCGCGTTCGAATGCGAGCGCGGCCTCCCCGTACCGTTCCTGAGTCACGAAGACGAGCCCGCGGTTCGCGTGCACGCGTGGATCGTTCGGGGCGATCGATTCGGCCGCGGCCAACTCGCGTTCGGCTGCTTCCAGATCTCCGAGCTTCGCCAGCTGAACAGCGAGGTTCACGCGAGCCGCGACGTCGTTCGGTCGCCGCGCGAGGGCGGTCTCGAAGGCGTTGCGGGCCTGCTCGATCGCGCGGCGTTCTTCGTCGGTTCGACGGACCTGACGGTGAAGGCTCGCCAGCGTGCTCTCGACTTGCCCCAATCGGAACGCGACTTCGTGCGTCGAGGCCGCTTCGGCGACGGAGGCGAGTGCGTCCCGCGCGCGCATCAAGTGAGATTCGACTTCGGCCGGCTGTCGCAAACGCGACGCGGCGTCTTGCTCGGCGATGGCGCGGCGAATCGCGACGTCGGCCCGCTGGCTCGTCCACGGCCACCATGCGGCGAGAAGACACGCGACCACCGCGATCGCTAGCGGTGCGGAGCGGCGGGGCCGTGCAACCCGGCTTGCGGTGACGGATCCACCGGTCGCGAAGATCGCGGCGGCGGCGGCGAACGTGACGAGTGCGGCGGGATTGTCGAGTGGCGATCGAAAGGCCGCATTGGTGAAGAACGCGACGGTGCTCGCCCCGGCCGCTGCGTGGACGACGAGACGCGATCCCGTCGGGTCTCGCATCGCGATGCGGCGCGTGCCACGAACTCCGCACGCGAGCACGATGGCAGCGAACGCGACCCAAAGCAGGATGCCCGGGACGCCGAGTTCCGCGGCGATCTGCAGCCAATCGTTGTGCGCGGTCTCGACCCCCGACAAGTATCCCGACAGCTCGATTTCGCTCGATCGTCGATAGAGCGGATACTCCGCTGCGAAGTTCCCGGCGCCGACGCCGACGAACGGATGATCCGTGATCATGTCGATCGTGCTCGACCACAAGTGCACGCGCACGCGGGTCGACGGGTGATCCGCGTCGACCAAGGTTACGGCTTTCTTCGCCACGCTGCCGCCGTCGAACCACGGGAGTGCAAGTGCGAAGCAGGCGGCGACCGCCGCGATCGCGAGCGCAACGGTACGAGTGCGGTGCGACGATGTGCCGGGAGAGGGCGCCGGCGAGAGGGAATCGCCTCGGGCGGACGAGTTGCTGACGTTGCCGGGCGCCGCGCCGCTCGAAGCCGTCTGGCCGCGCCGACCGATCGCGTAGAGTGCGATGGCGAACAGCGCGCCGGCCGTGAGCGCGACCCAACCCGCGCGCGTTTCGGTGAGGAGCAAGTGCAGCACGGCGACGCCTGCGGCTACCGTCGCGCACGCGGCGATGGCGGCATGCCTCGCGACGAGTGCGGTCGCCGCGATCGCGGGGATCGCCACGACGAGGAACTCGGACGCGAAGTTCGTATTGCCGAGTGTCGAGACCGCCCTGCGCGCGTCGCGCCAGGGGAGCGCGGCGAAGTCGATACCGGCGCGTTGGGCGATGCCGTAGATCGCGACGATCGACCCCGCGCCGGCCGTCGCGCCGAACAAGAGCCGGATCGCGTCGAGCCGGGACGTCGCGGCACCGAGCAGCGTTCCGAACGCCGTAAAGAGTCCGGCCAGCAAGAACACGTGCGATGCGGCTTCGAGCGCGGCGCCGCGCGCGGTCGCCCAAGCGGCCGACACGGCCGCGAAGACGCCGAGCGCGACGAGGATCCGAGCGCCCGGCGCGAGGAGGAACGTGTCGGGTGTGGCATCGCCGTCGTGCCGCGCTGCCGGCTTCGTGCCCGCGCGACGCCGCATCGCCGCCGTGACCCAGGCCGCGGCGGTCGCGAACACGAGCGCGAGTGCGCCCGCGAACCACTTCGGCGCGTCGTAGTCGTGGACCGGGCGTGCCGTGACGGTGCTCGCATCGGGAGACGAGGACGAAAGGAGAAGCGTCGGCAGCGGCAGGATCGGCACGATCGCGAGGGTCGCGACGAGGACGATCCCGCCGATTCGCCTCATTCGAACATCGCTTCCACGAAGCGCTCGGCGTCGAACGGCTCGATGTCCTCGGGGCGCTCCCCGAGTCCGACGAACTTCACGGGGATGTCGATGCGCTCGCGGATCGCGACGACGACGCCGCCCTTGGCGGTGCCGTCGAGCTTCGAGAGGAAGATGCCCGTGACGTCGACCACCTGCTTGAACATCTCGGCCTGTTGCAGCGCGTTCTGGCCGGTCGTGCCGTCGAGAACGAGCAGCACTTCGTGCGGGGCGTCGGGGATCTTCTTCTGGATCACGCGGTGGATCTTCCCGAGCTCCGTCATGAGGTTTTCTTTGGTGTGGAGCCGTCCCGCGGTGTCGATGATGAGGACGTCGACCTTGCGAGCGAGCGCCGCCTCGGCCGCGTCGAACGCGACGGCGGCCGGATCGGCCCCCGTGGCGTGCTTGACGATGTCGACGCCGATGCGCTGACTCCAGATGTCGAGCTGTTCGACGGCCGCGGCGCGGAACGTGTCGGCCGCACCGAGCAGGACCTTCTTGCCGTCGTCGGTGAGCTGCTTGGCGAGCTTCGCGATCGACGTGGTCTTGCCGCATCCGTTGACGCCGACGACGAGGATCACGGTAGGGGGCGAGGGCGCGGTTCGCAGCTCGAGCCCGTCCCCTTCGAGCATCTTGCGGATGTCGTTCTTGATGAACGGGAGCAGATCGTCGGTCGTCTCGATCTGCTTCTTGCGGTACGCCTCGCGCGCATTCTCGACGATCTTCATCGCCGCGGTCGGTCCGAGGTCGGCTTCGACGAGCTTCTCTTCGAGGTCGTCGAGCAGGTCGTCGTCGAGTTTGCGGCCGAGCGTGAAGAAGCCTTTGAGGTTCGAGGCGATCTTCTCGCGCGTCTTCTTCAAGCCGTCGCGAATCTTGCCGAGAGCGCCCACTTTCTTGAAGATCATGTGTCGCGGTCTCCGCTTTCCGGCGCCCGTTCGTCCGCCGCGGCCTTCGTGCCGTCGCGACCCGCGAGCTCGGGCAGGGTCTTCTTGATCCGATCGAGGATGCCGTTGATGAACGACCCCGATCCCTTGGTGCTGAACTTCTTCCCGAGCTCGATCGCTTCGTTGATCGAGACGTTCGGCGGGATGTCGTCGCGGAACATCAGCTCGTAGATCGCGAGCCGCAAGATGTTCCGGTCGAGGATCGCCATGCGCTCGAGATCCCAGTGCTCGGCGACCGTGCGGATCGTGCGGTCGAGCTCGTCGCGACGCTTCCAGCAGGCTTCGACGATCTCGCGCGCGAAATCTTTCGCTTCGCTCGGGATCGTGCTCCACTCGGAAGTGGAACGGATCGGGTCCGAGCCCGGGTCGTCGAGAGCGTCGGTAGTACCGAGCAGATCGAGTTGATACAGGCATTGCACGGCGAGCTCTCGCCCCTGCGTGCGTCTCCTCGGCGTGGCCATGGTTCGCGGTCCGTGCGTGAAGGGGGACTCAGGAATCGAGAGCGTCGTGGAGGCTTGCCATCTCGAGAGCCGACATCGCGGCCTCGAATCCCTTGTTGCCGGCCTTCGTCCCGGCGCGTTCGATCGCCTGTTCGATGGTGTCGGTCGTCAGGACCCCGAAGATCACGGGAACGGCAGAGTCGAGCGCGACCCGCGCGATGCCCTTCGCGGTTTCGCCCGCGACGAGGTCGAAGTGCACGGTCGCGCCGCGGATCACGGCGCCGAGCGCGACGATCGCGTCGTACGACCCTTGGCTCGCGAGCTTCGCGGCGATCGGAGCGAGCTCGAAGCTGCCCGGTACGTGAACGACGGTGACGTCGTCCTCGGCGACACCGTGGCGCTCGAAGCAATCGCGCGCGCCGCCGAGCAGCTCCTTCGTGACGAAGGCGTTGAAACGACTCACCACGATCGCGAACTTGCGACCTTTGCCTTCGAGATTGCCTTGGATGATGGTTGCCATGGTTTCGACCGCCAAAGTCAGGAATTCGAGCCCGATAGGGTAGCACGGAAGGACCCGTTTGCAACCGAAGGGCGAGGGGAAAGGGGGGAGCCGGGGCGGCGGTTCGAGCGAGCGATTCGCAGCGAAGCCGGCGCGCCGGATCCCGAGAGCGCCGCCGCGTCGGGCGCCCGCACGCGAGGTGAAGGCGGATCCGGTGCGGCTCGGGCGGTCGTGCGGTTCTTCCAGGAGTCACCCCGTCCCCCGCATTCCAAATGGCAGGGTGTCTCCGTACCGCGAGCGGTGCCCGGGCGCTTTTGTCTGATGAGTCGGTTCGAGCAGCCAGGACGGTGAGCCGTGACGAGCGACCGTCCTGGGTGAGGACGCTCCTGGCGGACGGAATCCGGGCGGAGCGAGTACAGGGTGGATCGTGAGGCAGGGCCCTTGGCGTTTCGATTCGGTCGGTTGGGCAGGCGTGAGGTGCGCAGGCGTGGTTCGAGCGCATGCAAACCGTACGAGACGTCGTGTGGGAAGCGTCGTCGAGCGTTGTCATGCACCGCGCGGGATCCGGAGCACGGATCTGCGTGCGCGTAGGTAGGAGACCCTCGTCGTTACCCGATCGGGGGAGTATACCCCCGGGATCGCGACAGGCAAGTCGATCGGACAAAAAGGGCTACGTCGATCATGAGGTCCCCGGCCGCGGAGCGGAAGCGGGGAGCGGGGGCCCCGTCGCCTCCGCCGAAGCGAAGCGTCCGCAGACCGTGCTGACCACGAAGCGCAGCAAGAAATTCCGCAGGTCGTCGAACAGCGTGTAGAACAGCGGGACGACGAACAGGGTGAAGACCGTCGACACGAAGAGCCCGCCGATCACGGCGCGCGCCATCGTGAGGTACGACACGCTCTCGGCCGCGCCTTCGCTGAGCGCCATCGGCAACAGGCCGAGGATCGTCGTCAGGGCGGTCATCCAGATCGGCCGGAAGCGGTGGCGCCCCGCGGCGACGATGGCCTCGCCGCGTTCGAGGCCGCTCTGCCGGTAACGATTGATGGTGTCGACGAGGACGATCGCGTTGTTGACGACGACGCCCGCGAGGATCACGAACCCGACCATCGCGACGCCGTCGAGCGCCGTGCCCGTGATCACGAGGGACCACAAGCCGCCGGCGACCGCGAACGGGATCGCGAACAGCACCGACCAGGGCAGCACGAAGCTCTCGAACAGGATGCCGATGAGCAGCAACACGAATACGACCGCGAGCAGAAACGCGCTCGAGATGTCGCGGAACGTCTCCTCGAAGTCGGCGTAGCCGCCGCTCTCGTCGATCGAATAGCCGCGCGGCAGGGTGAAGTTCGCGAGGGCGGCACGTACGCGTTGCGTGACCGCGGCCTGGTCGTCCTCGGCGTAGCGCGCGCTGACGTCGAGTACCGTGCGCCGGTTCTCGCGCCGGATCGTGCGGTAACCGCGGCCGCGTTCGAAGCTCGCGAGCGTCGACAGCGCGATCGAGGATCCATCGGCCGTCGGCACGCGGACGTTCTCCAAGGAGGCGAGTCCGGCTCGATCGTGTTCGGCGAATCGTACCCATGCCTCGTACGTTTCGGAACCCGAATCGAAGTCGGGGAGCTGCGCGCCGCGCAAGTTGTACGAGACCAAACCGAGGACTTCCTGTGGATTGACACCGAGTTGGCGCGACAAGTCGCGCTCGAGCCCGACACGGATCTCTTCGGAGCCGGCGTCGTCGTCGAGCGCGGATCGGACTTCGTCGAGTCCTTCGACGGACTCGAGCCGAGCGACGAGCTCTTCGGACAACTCGGCGAGGACGTTGCTGTCGGCTCCCGTGAGCTGGATTCGAAGGAGTTTCTGGCCGCCGTTGTCCGAGTCGCCTCCGAGGCGAATGCTCGTTCCCGCGGTTTCGGGAAGCAGCGCTCGCAGCTTCGGCGTGAGCTGCTTGATCGTGTACGGTGCGTCGCGCTCGAGGAAGAGATCGATCGAGCCGGCCGCGCGCGAGAACTGTGCGGCGAAGAAGTCGTAGCCGAGGGATTCTCGTTCGTCGTAGAGGATGCGCTCGTAGCGCTGCATGAGCTGGTCGGCATCGTCGAGCGTCAGGTTGTTCGCGAAGTCGATCTCGATGCGGACTTGGTTCGAGCCGCCGAGGTCCGCGGTCTTCGAGACCTGTTTCATCGCGAAGCCCGTCGAGAGCAGGAACGGCGTCACGAAGAACAGGATCGTCGCGAGGCGGTGCTCGATGACCCATGGCAGCAAGCGCGTGTAGAACCGCCGGTTGGCTTCGAGGATCCATGGCCGCCGCCAGCGGGGTACCGTAGCCGCCTCGTCTCGGCGGATCGAGCCGCCGAGGAGCTTCACCGCGAGCGGCACGAACGTGAGCGCGACGACGAGCGAGCCGGCGAGCGAGTAGATCACGGGCATCCCGATCTCGCGCAGCATGACGCGCGTGTTCGAGTCGTCGCCGAGGAAGATCATCGGAACGAACACGACCGCGGTCGTCGCCGTCGACATGAGGATCGCGAGCCCGACCTGGCTCGGTCCCAACAGGGCCGCGAGGGAGAGGCGTCGGCCCTCGCGTCGCAAGCGGTCGATGTTCTCGGCGACGACGATCGAGTTGTCGACGAGCATCCCGATGCCGAGCGTGAGCCCCATCATCGAGAAGACGTTCATCGTGCCGCCCGTGAAGAAGATCGCGACGATGGCGACGAGGATCGACAGCGGGATCGCGAGCGCCACGGTTACGGTCATCGCGACGCGCTTCATGAACAGGAACAAGACGAGCAGCGCGAGGACGCCGCCGAACAGAGCCGTCTGCTCGAGCACTCCGAGCGACTCGACGATGAACGTGCCTTGGTTGAAGTACGTGTGGAACTGCAGACCCGCGAGCGCCGGATCGTCGGCGAAGCCTTCGATCACGCGGTCGAGCTCTTGGCACACGGCGACCGTATTGGCGGCCGATTCCTTGTTGGCGAACAGGATCGCGGCCGGCTTGCGATTGACGCGCGTGATCGTCTCGCGTTCGTCCTCGGCGAAGCGAATCGTCGCGACGTCGGCGAGCGCGAGGCCGGGGCGCACGGGGAAGCGCTCGAGCTGTTCCAGCGTCTCGAACTCGCCCATCGCCCGCACGAGGAACTGACGTCCGCCGTCCTCGATCTCGCCGCACGAGAGCGTCCGATTCTCCTCGGACAGCCGTTGGATGACGGAGTACAGCGGCACGTCGAGCGCGGAAACGAGATCGCGGTCGATCTCGATGAGCACGTGCCGCTCCTGCAATCCGAACAGATCGATACGCGCGATGCCGTCGATGCGCTCGAGCCGCGGGCGGACGACCTCGTCGATCCGCCGCTGGACGTCGTCGACCGATGGATCGATGAGAATTCCCGTGAGCAGGATCGGTAGCGCCGCGTCCATGTCGAACTTGAAGAGGAAGTACCGATCGGCTCCCGCCGGGAACGTGCCCTTGATGCGGTCGAGTTGCTCCTTCAGGTCAGCCTGCGCGAGGTTGACGTCGGTCTTCGAATGGAAGACGACGCGCACTTGCGCCGCGTCGACGCGTGCCGTGGCGAAGATGTCGTCGACGCCCGGGACGCGACCGACCGCTTCTTCGATCGGCCGCACGATGCCTTCCTCGATCTCGCGCGGGCTCGCGCTCGGATAGGGGACCATGATCGTGATCGAGGATCCCGAGAACCCCTCGTCGGGCAGCAGCTGCAGCGGCAGCTTCAGATACGTGACGATCCCCATCGCGAGGATGGCGACGAACATCATGCCGACCGCGACGGGCCGCGCGAGCGAGAGCCGGACGATGCCGAGGGGACGGATCGTATCGCGGTCGTCCGTCATGAGGCGGCCTCCGGCGTCGCGGTCCGATCGTGCGTGAGCAGCGAATAGCCGACGGGGACGACGAACAGCGTCAGGAACGTCGACGCGAGCAGTCCGGAAATCACGGTGATCGCGAGCGGCGCGCGGATCTCGGTGCCCGCACCCGCGCCCGCCGAGACCAGACTCGTCAGCCCCGGCACGAGGCCGAGCGCTCCCGTGAGCGGGAGGAGCCCGAGCACGGTCGTGAGCGTCGTCATGAGGATCGGGCGGAAGCGTACTTCGCCGCCGCGACGGATGGCCTCGAGGCGGTCGTGTCCTTCCCGTCGGAACCGATTGATCGCGTCGATGAGTACGATCGCGTTGTTCACGACGATCCCCGCGAGCATGATCATGCCGATGAAGACAACGATGCTGAGCGGGATCTCGAGCAACGCCAACGTCGGGATCACGCCGAGCATCGCGAGCGGGATGGCGAGCAGGATGATGAGCGGCTGCAGGAACGACTCGAACAGCGCGGCCATGACGAGATACACGAGAAACACCGCGAGGATGAGTGCGTTCTGCAAGCTTCGGATCGACACGTCCATCTCGCGCTTCTGGCCGCCGATCTCGAAGGTCGAACCTTCGGACGATCGCCGTGCATCGTCGAGCGCTTCTTCGATCCGCTCGGTGGCCGTCGCGAGATCGAGACCCACGAGGTTCGCGGTCACGACCGCGCCGCGCGTGAGCCCGAGGTGGCGGATCTCGCTCGGTCCTTCTCGTTCTTCGAACGTGGCCACGTCGCGCAACGGACGAGGCGTCGGCTCGCCGGGGTTGATGACGATCGCGCGCAGGTCGTCGAGCGTGCGCAGTTCGTCTTCGTCGACGCGAACGAGGATCTCGATCTTCTCGTCGACGTCGTCGGCCGCGAACCGCGTCGGCACGTCGCCGTAGATCTTGCTGCGCAGGATCTCTTGCACGGCGCCTTGGTTGAGGCCGTAGCGTGCGAGCTTCTCGCGGTCGAATCGAATACGGATCTCGGGCGAGCCGCGCTGCACGCTGCTCTGGACGTCGCGCAGGACAGGAATCGCCGACAGCAGCTTTTCGACGCGGTCGGCGTCGGTGCGGAGCTTCTCGAGGTCGTCGTTCTTGATCTCGACTTCCACGGGCGTTTTGAAGCTGAAGAGCGCCGGGTTGCGAAAACGCATCGCACGGATCTCGGGGAGCGCGAGCCGATCGTGCAGGACTTCCTTCACGCGTTCTTCGGTCGCGGCAGGGTCGTGCGAGGGAGTGAGCCGGACCACGAGGCGCGTCGTGTGAGGGCCTTCCTCTCCTTCGGTCACGACGTCGTCCTCGACACCGATCACCGAGAAGACGTCGTCGATCTCGGGGACCTCGGCGAGGCGGCGTTCGAGCTCGGAAGTGAGCCGCGCGTTCTCGAGGAGCGGTGTGCCGGCCGGCAGCGTGACCTCGATCGTGAACTCGCTTTGGTGCAAGGTCGGGATGAGCTCGCTGCCGATTCGAGGCAGCAGGGTCAACGAACCCGCCGTGAGCAGCGCGATCGCGACGGTGATTTCGAGCGGGCGGTGCAGAGCCCCGGAAAGCGAGCGCGCATAGCCTCGTTGCATCGTATCGAAGCCGATCTGGAAACCTCGGCCGAGGGTACGCGCGACGGGACCGAGCGTCACCGCGATCAACAGTCGGATCGCGCCGCCCAGGAACAGCAAGAGGCTCGCGACCGCCATGAAGACACGCGCGACGATCTCGAACGCGAGGTGGACCACGAACAATGCGATGTCGAAGGGCAACAGCACCCAGCGCGACGGTCGACGCCCGTGTTCGCGCAAGTTGTCTCGGAGCGCACCGAACGATCGAAGTGCCGTCATCCAACCGAGCGGCGACGGAGTGAGGAAGTGCGTGTCGTGAAGGCGCCGAGACGCGAGCATCGTGATGAAGAACAAGGCGACGAACAACGACACGACGAGCGAGAACACTACGGTGAGCGCTTGATCGCGAAAGACCTGGCCCGCGACGCCCTCGACGAACACCATCGGGAAGAACACCGAAACCGTGGTGAGTGTCGATGCCGTGATGGCCGCGGCGACGTCGCGCGTGCCACGCAGCGCGGCTTCGGCAACCGATCCGGTGGATTCGAGGCGCCGGGTGATGCTCTCGAGCACGACGATCGAATTGTCGACGAGCATTCCGACTCCGAGTGCCAGGCCACCCAGCGACATCACGTTGATCGACACGTCGAACAAGAACATGGGCGCGAAGGTCGCGGCGATCGAGACGGGAATCGAAGTCGCGATGATGACGGTCGGGCGCGCGCGGCGCAAGAACAGGAACAGCACGATCACCGCGAGCACTCCCCCGAGCACCGCGGCCGACCGGACCTCGCGGATGGAGGCTTCGATGAACCGCGATTGATCGGCGAGCGTGCGTAGCTCGAGATCCTCGGGAAGCTGTTGGCGCAGGAAGTCGCGCATCCGTCGGTCCTTCGCCTCGCGTCGGATTCGCTTGGCTCGCTCGCGCTGCGACTCGTCGTCGAGCTCGTCGTCGGTGACCGATCCGGATGCGTCGTCGTCGGCAGACGCCACCCAGGCTCGCTGCTCGTCGGTTCCGAACACGCGATCGCGAACCGCGCGCGCGACTTGCACGAGGTTGGCTTCGGCCTCCTTGTAGACGTCGAGCAGGACGCATTCCTCACCGTCGATCCGAGTGACGACCTCGCGCTCTGCGTACGAGCGCGTCACGCGCGCCACGTCTCGCAGTCGCACGGCCGCTCCTTCGCGCATCTCGAGAATCAGGTTCTCGATCTCGGCGAGGTCGCGAAACTCGGTGAGCGTGCGCACGATGTACTCGGTCTCGCCCTCGAGCAGTTCGCCGCTCGCGAGGTTGAGGTTCTCGTCAGCGAGGCGCTGTCCGACGAAGCCGATGTCGAGCGAACGTGACGTGAGCGCGCCCTCGTCGATCTCGATGAGGATCTGGTCTTCGAGACCGCCGCGAACCTGCACGGCCGCGACGCCGGGAACCGTCTCGAGCTCACGTCGGACTTCCTCCTCGACGAGGCGTCGCAGCGACTTCAAGTCGGCGGAACCCCAGATCGCCAAACGCAGGATCGGGTCTTGGTCGGGATCGTATCGCAGGAGGATCGGGGCTTCGGCATCGTCGGGTAGGAACACTTGGTCGAGCAGTTCGCGGACATCTTGCGCCGCGAACTTCATGTCGGTGTCCCAATCGAACTCGAGCGTCACGTCCGAGATGCCCGCGCGCGACACCGAGTGGATCTCGCGCAAGCCCTTCGTGACCGCGAGCGATTCTTCGCCGCGGCGCGAGACGCGCTCTTCGACGTCGCCCG
>JAUIME010000871.1 GCA_030433195.1 bacterium | reverse complement strand
TCTGCTCATCGGCGTCACGCAGTTCTTCCGGGATCGCGAAGCGTTCGAATGGCTCCGAGAGAGCGTCGTACCCGAGCTCGTCGATCGCGCGACCGAGTCCGGTCGCTTGCGGGTTTGGGTCGCCGGTTGCGCCTCGGGAGAGGAGGCGTACTCGCTGGCGATTCTCATCGACGAGTGCATCCGCGAGCGTGAAGTGGAGGTGGAGCCGAAGATCTTCGCCACCGACATCCACGGCGGCTCGCTCGCGCGTGCGAGCCTCGGCGTGTATCCCGCGGAAGCCGTTACCGAGGTCGACAAAGCGCGCCTCGCGCGATACTTCACACGATCCGATGCGGGGTACCAAGTCACGAGCGACATCCGCGGTACGATCGTCTTTGCGAATCACACCGTGTTCCGCGACGCGCCGTTCACGCAGCTCGATTTCGTCGCGTGCCGAAACCTGCTCATCTACCTCAAGCCCGCCGCGCAGAGTCGCGCGCTGACCATGTTCCACTTCGGCCTGAAGCGCGACGGCTTCTTGTTCCTCGGGCCGAGCGAAACGCCGGGTTCGCTCTCCGAAGAGTTCGACACCGTCAACTCGCGGTGGCGAATCTACAAGAAGCGTCGCGACATGCGTCTTCCGCTCGAGCTTCGCGTGCCGCAGACCACGAAGGCGACGAAGGTCCCGCGTGCGGCGCTCACGACCGACTTCGACTCGACCTCCACCGAGTCGCGCTTGATGACCTACGAACGCCTGCTCGCGATGCACCTCCCGCCGAGTCTGCTCGTCGGCTCGGATCGCGAGCTCGAACACGCGTTCGGGGGTGCCGAGCGCTTCTTGCGCTTCCGATCGGGAAAACACACGGGCAACGTCCTCGAGGTGATCGACAAGGGACTCGAGGTGACGTTGCGCAACGCGCTCGAGCGCGCCGCGAAGGACGGGAAGGAGGTCCGCTACACCGGTGTGTCGACGAGCGAGACGGCCGACGAGGTGACGGTCGATCTCGTCGTGACGCCGATCCGCGACGTGCGATCCGAGACGTTGCGATTTCTCGTGAAGATGCTGCCGCGCGGCAAGGGCGAGGACTCCGACGGCGATTCCGACGATCGCGACTTCGGCGAGCTCCCGTCCGACTACGTGCGATCGATCGAGTCGGAGCTACGCACCACGCGCGAGAACCTGCAAGCCACGATCGAAGAACTCGAGACGTCGAACGAAGAGCTGCAAGCGACGAACGAAGAACTCATCGCGTCGAACGAAGAGCTGCAGAGCACGAACGAAGAACTGCAGTCGGTCAACGAGGAGCTCCATACGGTCAATACGGAGCACCAGCAGAAGATCGAAGAGCTCACGCGAGCTCACGACGACATGGACAACCTGCTGGCGATCACGCGCGTCGGTGTCATCTTCCTCGACGAGAACGCGTGCATCCGCAGCTACACGCCCGAGATCGCGCGCCTGTTCAATCTGATGTCGCACGATGCCGGCCGCAAACTCGCGTATTTCCGGCACAACTTCACGAACCATCCGATGGACGAGGACGTCGAGCGCGTACTCGAGTCCGAGAAGGAGTGCGAAGAGAGTATCGTCGATAATTCGGGGCGACCGTACTTGCTGCGGATCGCGCCGTATCGGAGTGCGGGCAAGAAGCAGGGGGTCGCACTGACGCTCGTCGACATGAGCGACCTGACCCTCGCGCGGCGCGACCTCGCGAAGTTCGCACAGATGTCGGAGCAGGCGGCAGACATCCATCTGCTCATCGATGGCGACGGCGCGATCCAATACGCCAACCGCGCCGTGCATCGCGAGACCGGTCACGAGGTGAGCGCCCTCATCGGCGAGCCGTACACGCGACTCGATGCGGGCGCCGAGAACGGGGTCGTCGGCCGATGGATCGAGCAGGCCTCGAAGGACGAGGACGGTGTCCAGATCGAGCGCGAATTCCGACGCCGGAACGGTGAGACGTTCCCGGTCGACATGACGCTCAGCGCGATCCGGTTCGGCGGGAAATGGCTGCTGTACGCGAACGTGCGTGACATCACCGAGCGGCGCGAGGCGGAGCGCGGGCTCGCGTTGTTTCGAAGCGCGGTCGATGCGACCGGCAGCGGCGTGACCATCGCCGACGCCGCCGA
>JAUIME010000870.1 GCA_030433195.1 bacterium | reverse complement strand
TGGCGTACAGTCCGGCCATGTACACGAGGAACGCGAGCAAGAACCGGAAGAGCACCGGGTGTTCGCGAACGAGCGACATCGTCGCGCGCATCTCGTTCCAGCCCGCGGCGAAGAGCTTGCCGAACGACGCGTTCTCGAAGCCGGGCGCGGGACGCGAACGGTCGCGCACGAGCGCGAACGTCGGCACCGCGGCGAGCGCGAAGAAGACGCCCGTCACGATCATGGCGAGGCGCGTTTGCTCCGCGTTCGCGGCGGGGTCGACGCTCGGATCGGCGGTCACGAACAGGCCGACGAGCAGCAAGCTCGCGAGTCCGCCGAAGTAGCCGAGCGACCAACCGAGCCCCGAGATGCGTCCGATGTTGCGCCGGTCCGCGAGCTCGGTCAGGAAGCTCGCGCAGAACACTTCACCGAGCATGAACGCCGCGTTGCTGACGGCGATCAGCGCGATGCCGAGCGCGACGGCGCCGGGCGTGACGAAGTACAAGCACGCCGTCGCCGTGGAGCAAGCGACGGTGGCCATGAGCAGGAAGCGCTTCTTGCGACCCGCGCGATCGACGATGGCGCCCGCGAGCGGCGAGAGCAGCAACGTCGCGATCGTGCCGATCTGGATCGCGAGCGACCACACCGAATTCGGCGCCGGACCCGTCGCGATCGCGCGCGTGAAGAACGGCGCATAGACGACGGTAATGACGACGGTCGTAAAGCTCGAGTTGGCGAAGTCGAACATCGCCCACCCGAAGATCTCGCGCGCTCGTACGGGCGCGTCAGGCTTGGTCACGCACGACCCCCGTTGCGGACGCCGGAACCCGGCGCAATCGCCTCATCGTCGGCTCAGATTGATCGAGCCTTCATACCAGACTGAGAAGCCGAGACCGGCGCGAGTCGTGAAGCGCACGATCGCGCACGAATACGATGTCACAACGAGGAAATTGTGACCTCGATACGACCTCGGCTCGGATCATGGGCTAGTATGGTAACGAGGAAGAAATAGAGCCACCAAAAAGCTGCCGGTCGTGAAGGAAGCTCCCCCGCTTCCGCGAGTCGCCCCGTCACCCCCCCACGACGATCGGAATCCCCCTGATGATCGAACCCGAGTCCTGTGGTGCTTCACCCTCCGGCACGCCCGCCGCGAGGCAGCGCATCCTCGTGGCCGAAGACAATGCGATGAACCAGAAGCTGTTTCGCACGATCCTCTCGAGCGAGGGCGTCGACGTCGATCTTGTCGAGAACGGGCAAGAGGCGGTCGAGGCCGTGCGGAGCAACGGCAGCTACGACGCGGTCCTGATGGACGTGCAGATGCCAATCATGGACGGTCTCGAAGCGGCGCGACGGATCCGCGACGACGTCGGCGATCACCGTGTGCCGATCATCGCGGTTACGGCGTTCCTCGCACAGGTGGGCCGTGAGAACTGCATGCGCAGCGGCATGAACGACTACATCGAAAAGCCGTTCCAGCGCGAGACCATTCTCGGCGTGCTGCGCAAGTGGGTCGCGTTCGAATAGCGTCCCGGGTCGGAGGCCGGAGATCGCCCTCGCGGTGAGCCTTTACGCCCCATCGAGCATGCTCTATGCTGCGGTCGACGCGATGGCCTGCGGGCATCGCGACCTCGCCGATGCCCCCGACCGCGGAGACAGCCATGCCGCCCTTCGAAGACGCCTCGAAACCGAAGCTGCGTTATCTCGAGGCGTTCCCGTTCGAGCACGAAGGCGGTTCGTACATCTGCCTGCGTGATCCGCGCGGGTTCACGGATCACGTGCTCTCGGTGCCGCCGGCGCTGTTCTACGTGCTGACGCTCATCGACGGCGAGCACTCGCTGCTCGACATCGAGCGCGCGTTCGAAGAGCGCTTCGGCCAGCCGCTCGAGCGCACCGAGCTCGAGAACATCCTCGGTCAGCTCGACGAAGGACTGTTCCTCGACAACGAGCGGTTCCACGACGCGATGCGCGCGCGGATCGAGGAGTACCGCGCGGCGCCCGTGCGTCCCGCGGCGCACGTCGGGGCGGCGTATCCCGGCGACGAGGCCGAGTGCCGCGGCTTCTTCGACGGGTTCTTCTCGAACCCCGAAGGACCGCGCGCGGCCGACGGTCCCACGCGTCCGGCCGGGAAGCTCC
>JAUIME010000869.1 GCA_030433195.1 bacterium | reverse complement strand
CGGTTGCCGCGTCGCTCGGACCGAGCGAGAGCACGACGACTTCGGAGTCGCCGCCCGCGGCTTCCTTGAGCTCGACGGCCTTCGCGACCGCGATCTCGTCGTAGGGATTCAGCACGAACTTGACACCGGCCGGATCCAGCGACTTCCCGTCGCCGGCGACCTTGATCTTCGTCGTCGTGTCCGGCACGCGCTTCACGCACACCACGATTTTCATGATTTCACTCCCGATTCTCGTTCCGACCCGCGCCGGAGCGCGGGCGAGGGTGAGCACGAGTTAACGTGTCGGTGGGAAAGAGGTTGCGCCTGTCGAAAAGGGCGCGAGGACGCGGGGGGAGTATAGAAAGAGGGCCCTCGGCGTGCAAGCGCGACGAGGGCCCTTTGAATGCGTTCGGATCAGTTGGCAGGGGCGGCGGCCGGAGCCGCGACGGGCTCCTCTTCGACCGGATCGAGCCGGTCGACGCGTTCGCGCATCATCTTCAGGAACGCCGCCGTGATCGTGGGTTCGAGCGTCTTGTCGGACTCGCGCTCGATGAGGTCGAGTGCCTCGCGGCTCGTCATCGGACGGCGGTACGGGCGGTTGCTCGTGACCGCGTCGAACGTGTCGCAGACCTTGATGATCATCGCCTCGACGGGGATCTCGTCGCCCTTCAGACCGGCGGGATAGCCCGTGCCGTCGTAGTTCTCGTGGTGATGCAGGATCACCGGGATGATGTCCTGGAGGAACGACATCGGCGACAGGATGCGTGCGCCGATCTCGGGGTGCTTCTTGATGAGCAGGTACTCGGACTTCGTGAGCGGTTCGCGCTTGCCGAGCACTTCACCCGGGATCGCGATCTTGCCGACGTCGTGCAGCAGGCCCGCGATTCTCACGCGATCGAGGCGATCGTGCGTGAATCCGAGACGGCTCGCCAGGTCGACGCTCAGGCTCGCGACGCGTTCGGAGTGACCCTTCGTGTAGCGGTCTTTCTCTTCTACCGCTTGCGCGAGGCCGAACGTGGCCTCCATCATCGCGCGGCGCTCGACGCGCTGCTTCTCCTTGACGACCTCGAGCTCGGTGGCCGCGATCTGCAAGCGCTTCTTCTCGCAGACCCGATCCACGGTGCTCGCGACCTCGTCGAAGAGGAAGGGCTTCGTGAAGTAGTCGAAGGCACCCTTGCGCATGGCTTGGATGGTGCTCTCGATGTTCTGGCTGCCCGTGATGTCGACGAGCTCGATGTCGGCGTCGGCCTGCTTGATCTCGTGCAGGAGGGTCAACCCGTCCATCTCCGCCATCGCGATGTCGGTGATGACGAGAAAGTAGCCCTCCGTGCGCAACATCTGCAGAGCATCGTGTCCCGACGCCGCCACGTCGGTGTCGTAGCCCTGCAAGCGCAGGTAGTCGCTCAACCCATTACGGATGTGAGGCTCATCGTCGACGATGAGGATCTTGGAACCGCCTGCCTGCATAAGCGAGCGCTCCTCTCCGGGATTCTCTCGCCCTTGGCTTTCCTCCAGTTTTCTTCTCGGCGGATCCCTTTCGGCAGGATGCCTGTTGCAACTTGAATCGGGAAATCGATTCCAAGTCGGAACCGGCTATCGGGATGCGGGGGGCGTCGAGCTAAGGTCGTGGGGCGGTAGAAGCACGGCGTTCCGCGCCGGTCTACTTGTCGCGCCGCTTTTTCGATCGCTTTTTCTTCGGACGCTTCGCAGGCGGGTCCGAAGGCGGTTCGGATTCCTCGCGCAGGGCCTCGTCTTGGACCTGCCGATAGAGCGGGCTGCCGCTGCGCTTCTCGTCGTCGCCCTCGGCTTCCCGTCGCGAGACCTCGCTGATGTCGATGCCGTCGCTGTCGCGCACGGGTTCGTCGTCGTTCTTCTCGCGCGCGTCGTCGTCCACCTCGGCGGGGGGCTCTTCCGAGAGGGCCGCGGGCGCCTCGTCGAGCAGTTGCACCTCTTCGGAGATCGACTCCGGCGCCTCGTACATGGAGAACTTCTCGCCGAGGTAGACCTTGCGCACGGTCGGGTCGTCGATGAGGTCGCGCGGCTTGCCGTGCTGGATGATGCGGCCTTCGGCGATGATGTAGGAGCGGTCGGTGATCGACAGCGTCTCGCGGACGTTGTGGTCCGTGAGCAGCAC
>JAUIME010000868.1 GCA_030433195.1 bacterium | reverse complement strand
GGGCGACCGCGACGGGGAGCTGAGCTCGTGCAAGACTGGAAGATTCAGAAGCCCGGGACCGCGTGTCACAAGACAGGGCGAAAGCTCGAAGAGGGTGAGACGTTCTACTCGGCGATCTTCGTCCGCGCCGAAGAGTACGAACGCCGCGACTACAGCGTCGAGGCGTGGCACGAACTCTTCCCGCATACCGATCCGGATGGTGCCCCCCCGGAGAACGGACCCGACGCCACGTCGGCCGACACGAAACCCTCGGCCGACACGAAACCCTCGGACGACGCCAAGCCCACAGACGACTCCAAACCCGCCGACGACACGAATGCCCCCGCCGATGCGGACGAAGAGCCGTTCTCGTTCTGGCGGACGCGTGTTCCCAAAACCGACGAAGCGCCGCGGATTCCGTTCCAGGCGGCGCAGGACTTCTTCTGGAAGCTCGTCGAATCGCGCAAGAAGAAGTCGGATTCGGAACGGATCCTGTTGCCGCTCGCGCTGCTCTTGATGCGCAAGCGGGTCTTGAAGCTCGTCGACACGAAGCGCGTGCGCGGCCGCGACGTGATGCACTTCGAGGAGGTCGGCGAGGAGGCGGAACGAACGGCGGACGTTTACGATCCGAACCTCGAGCCCGAAGACCTCGAGGCCGTCGAGGAAGAGATCCGGGCGTTGTTGTTCCCGCACCTCGTGAAGCCGAAGCCGGCCGAAGAAGAGGCCGCAGCGGAAGAGGCCGCGTCGGAAGCGGAGGCTGCGAAGATCGAGGCGGCCGCTGCCGCGGCTGTCGAATCCGGGATCGAAGCGATGCCCGAACCCGCAGCCGAGCCGACGACCGACTCGGACGATGCGTCGGACGCCGCGAGCGAAGTCGAGGCCGAGCCCGAGCCGGAACCCGCGGCCGACGAGGCGCGACGGTGAATCCCCACGGCCGCTCGCTGCCGACTCTCGCAAACATGGATATCGTGCGTGGCCGAGCGTTGCTGCTCGGGCTCCTCGCGATTGCCGCCGCCGTCGCGATCTTCGCGTTCTTGTGGACACGCCGCGCCGACGCACCGACGGGAGACCTCGCGATCGCGTGGCCCGACGCCGCGTCGATCGCGACGTCGGATCGCGCGACGGTCACGATCGAGAACTCGGCGATTCACTTTCGATCGAGCGCTCGACATCAGTGGTTCGAGCTGCCCGTCGACGTGGCCGCGTCGTCCGTGAACGTGCTCGAGCTCGAGTGGGCCGTCGAAGCGGGCGGTACGCATCACTCGCCGCGCATCCAGTGGAAGCGCGAGGGAGAGGGGTTCGGCGAAGCGCGCGAGCTGTCGTTCCCGCCGCGACCGCCGGGTTCGGCGTCGCTCGTGCGGCTTCATCTCGAGGCGCATCCCGAATGGACCGGACGCGTCACGGGGCTCCGCTTTTTTCCGACCGATTTGTCCGGCGAAGTCGCGATCGATTCGGCGCGGTTTCGGCAGCTGACGCTCCCCGTGATTCTCGAAGGAGACGGCGCCGGCGACGACGCGATCGAGTACTTCGCGATCGGACCCGAGACGCGCGCCGTGCGCTACGTGCCGGTCTCGAAGCGCATCTCCGAGACGTTCGAGATCACGGGAAATCGCGAACTGCGCTATGCGGTCGGCGTTCCCGAGTACGTGTGGAAGAACGTCGATGGACCGATCGTCTTTCGCGTCGCCATCGAAGGCTCGCCGCGTCGCGAAGAACTCGACCGTGTCGTGCTCGACGGCAACGCTCGCGCCGAAGATCGCGCGTGGATCGAACGTCGCGTCGTGATTCCCGAGTCGTACGGAAACGAAGTCGAGCTGTGGTTCGACACCAACATGGAGTCGATTCCCGCGAGCGAGGTTCCCGCTTTCTTCGCGCATCCCGTGTTCGCGATCCCGCCGAGCGCGCAACGTCCGAACGTGTTGCTCGTCTCGCTCGATACGCTGCGCGCCGACCACCTCGGGCTGCAGGGGTATCCGCGCACGACGTCGCCCGTTCTCGATCGACTCGCGAAAGACTGCGCGGTGTTCACGAACGCGCGAAGCTCTGCCGCGAAGACGTTGCCCTCGCACATGTCGCTCTTCACGGGACTGCACGCGAGCGTACACGAAATCATCGACCAGGGTGGCATGCTCGCG
>JAUIME010000867.1 GCA_030433195.1 bacterium | reverse complement strand
GTAGGATCTCGGGGGCGTAGCCGTTCGCGATCGGGCAGTCGACCGTCGTGAAGATCAACACCTCGACCTCGCGCGAATCCGGATCGAGCGGGAACCGCGCCCAGCCGTCGACGTCGCGAAGCAGCGGACCGCGCTCGCGCGGCGTCACGTCTTCGAGCGATGCGCGGCCGATGGCGTCGATCTCGTCGGCGTCGAGTTTGCCGTCGCGGTTCGTGTCGGCGCGCCACGCGGCCATCCGACCGCGGCCCGAAAGCTCGTCGCGCTCGACGGCACCGTCGCGGTCGCGATCGAGCATGCGGAGGCGCGAACGCATCGCCGCGAGCGAGGACTGCCGCGCCGACGGATGCGACAGCGACGAACGCGTGTGTTCGCGGATCGCACGCTGGAGCTTGCCGACCTCCGACTCGTCCTTCGCCACGAGCAGCAGCGTCACCGAGCCCATCTCGTCCGTCGACTCGAGCCCCCATCCGATGCGGCGCGGCGGATCGAACGGATTGTCGGGATTGGCCGCCGAGTTGTCGTACAGAACGCGCGCGTCGATGCGCGTGCCCGCGGCGAGCTCGACCGGCTCGCGATACACGTAGCGGTTCTGCCAGCGGAAATCCCACTCGTCGATGAAGAACAACGACCGCGTGCTCCCCTTCGGATCCGTCGCGACGATCTGCATCTCGTCGCAGACGTAGTGCGCGTGCCCGCCGACCGTGACCGCGAGCGCATCGACCGGCAACGTGAACGAGTCTTCGATCGCGAAGGCGGCGTCGCCCGGCGCGATGTCGAGCCCGGCCGCGAAGCCGAACACCGGCGGAAGCTGAAGCCCGACCATCGTGCGCGTCGGCGGCGTGTCGGTGAAGTGCAAGCCGAGCGTCGTCTGCTCGCTCTCGGCCTTGCCGGACGGGTGAAAGTGACTTCGCAACACGAGATCGGCGCCCGCGGCGACGTGCGTCGCGAGCCCGAGCGGCAACTCGGCCGGCATCCCGCCGACGGCCCACCCGCCGAGCCCCGCACGACCCGTGTCGGCGTCGCCCTGCATGCCGAAGAAGCCGGGCTCGCCATCGGCGCCGTCGAGCTCACGCGCCTCGCCCGTCGTGTCGAGCGCGAACACGATGTGATGCAACACAGACCGCGCCGACGGACGCACTTCGATCGCCGTGAGCCAGCGATCCTCCTCGAGCCCGAGCGAAACCGCAAAATTGCGGTAGATATCGGGACCGTCGGCGGGAACGTCGTACGCCTTCGGCATCTGCACGACGAGATCCGGCTCGCCGAGCGCCCACCCCGACGCGAACGTCGGCGCCGGCGGACACTTCGAAGGATCGCCCTCGGGCATTCCGTCCGCGACCCACCGCGCGAGCGTCGCGATTTCGTTCGCACCGAGCCCCCGCTCGCCGACGAACTGGCCATGCCCCGGCACCGGGTGCCACGGCGGCATGTACCCCGACTCGGTCACGATCTCGATCATGCGGCCGCGCTTGCGCGCATCGTCGTAATCGAGCAGCGAGAACGGCGCCGCCTGATCGGGACGGTGGCACGATGCGCAGTGCTCGAACAGGATCGGCGCGACGTGCTCGCTGTACGTGACGCGCGCGGAATCGGTCGCGGCGTCCGCAGCGTCGCCGCCGCCGGCGATGTTCGCGCTTTCCGCGTTCGCGTCGTCGATTGCCGGCTCGGTCGCCCGTGCGCTGACGCCTTGCACGATCCAACACGCGATCGCGATCGCGACGACGGCGCTTGCCGAAACGGTGGTGGCTCTCATTCGGTCGGTCTCCTCGAAACCCGGATCCTCCCATTCCAACACGAAACGCGCCTCGAAGTTCCGAAGAAAACTGGCGGCGCGTCTCCCGCACGAAGTTCTCGCCCGCCCTGGTCATCCCCGAACTCGTGCGTGGCGACGGGGGAAGCGTCTCGTTCGTGAATCTCGCGGGTGCGAGAAGAAGAATCGTGATCGTACGCAACCATCCGAGGTCGGTTCGACATTCACCCTTCGCAGCACCCGTCGAACTTGCTTGCTCCCGAAACAAGGATCTCGTCGCATGAAGAACTTCGCTTGGATCGCAGCCGCTGTCCTCTTCATCGCTGTCGTCAGCTTCTTCGTCGTCAGCAACGCCGCGACGCCGG
>JAUIME010000090.1 GCA_030433195.1 bacterium | reverse complement strand
ATCGCGGCACCGAGTTTCCGTTCGTCGCCGAATGCGGTGACTGCGATGTCGAGGCCGAGCTCGGTCTGCAGACGACGCGCGAGCGCGACGTACCGGTCGACGGGCCATCGCTTCGTCGTCCAACGCGCGCCGGGATTCAACATGGCGAACCGTCGGCACTCGATGCCGCGCGAAGACAGTCGCTCTTCGACGCGTACCGATGCAGCCTCGGGGATGCGCATGCGGTCGGCGCTTTGGCTCGCGACCTCGGTACTCTCGTCGACCGTGCCGCCGAGCTCGCGGATCGCGGCCGTCGCCAGTGCGAGATTGCGTTCGACGATGTTGCGTGCGTTGCGAGGCGGATCGACCCGGCGATTGTAGAGAGCCCACGCGAGCTCACGACTGTGCCCGCGCGCGAATCCGACGCGCACGGGAACGCGCGCCACCCGTCCGACGAGTGCCGACTTGAGAAGCCCTTGAAAGTCGATCGCGAGGTCGTAGCCGTGTTGCGCGAGTGAACGCATCGCGCGCCAACGGGCGATCGAGCCGTCTCGCCGGGAGAGCGCGTGTATGGTCGCGATCTCGGGCGACAGTTCGAGTGTCTCGGCGAACCGATCTTCGACGACCCAATCGATACGCGCATCGGGCAACCCGCGCCGAAGCCGCGCGAGCGCCGGGAGCGTGTGCACGATGTCGCCGAGCGACGAGAGACGCACGACGAGAATGCGCGGCTCGTGGAGAGGGGAATCAGGCGTCATGGCTCAACGATCGAGAGGCGTGCCGGCATCGTGCGGACGGTGCACGGTCGTGACACGGACCGCGCGTTCGGCGAAGACGGAGGCGGCGAGCTCGCGAACGCGCCGAGCCATCGCGTCGATGGCACGGATGTCGTCGCCGCTCGCGATGTACGCGCTACTGCGCGGCTCCGATTCGACGTGCTCGAACTTGCAGGTGAAGCGCCGCTTCGTCATCTCGATGCGCGCGTGAAGATCGGGATTGGCGTCGAACGTGAAGGCGAGGCTCTTCGTGTGTCCCGTCCACGGTACGATTCCGTATCCATCGCTCTCGCTCTGCTTTCGGAAACCGTGGTCTTCGAACACGGCCGTGAAGCGCTTGGCGACCCGGTCGAGTTCGGCGTCCGACGCGACGAGGCGATCGGCTTCACGATCGACGGTGCATCCAGCCTCGACCGACCCGAGCGCGCGCGTCTCGTGGATCCGGCTCGCGGGGACGCAGCCCGTGGCGAGGACCGTCAGCACGGTCGCGAGGAATGCAGCGAGTGACTCGTCCATCCGAACACCTCCTTTCGGCTCGCGGAGCTTACTCGATTCCGTCGCGGATGTCGCGGACCGAGCACGCGCGGCGCTGCGGGCAAGCCGGACATCTTGTGGAGAAAGTCTGTCCCCCTCGGCCGTCGAATGTCGTCTTGTTCGTCGGAAGCACGGATCGATCGGGCGGGCGCACCGCATGTTGTCGGGGGGCCTGATGGTCTCCGGTGCGTCCCGCCCGTGCTCCTATGCATCGACGGGATACGGGCCGTCGTCGAAGGTGCGGTCGTGGTAACCCTTGGCGCCCACGGCGCGCGCGAGCGGGCTGCGAAAGTCCTCGCCGGCGGCCACGCAGTCGAGAGCGTGTCGGAAGTCGTAGCGCGGGCGCCAGCCGAGCTCGGTCCGAGCGCGATGGTTCACGTAGACGCGCTCGATGCTCGGGAACATCCGCCAGCCTCGGCTCGCGTAGATCGATTCGAAGTCGGGGTAGTGGCGTGCCACCACGCGAGGCGCGTCTTCGCGAAGCTCGAGCAGCTCGTCCGGTGTGAACGGGGTCGTCGCGCTCACGATGAAACGCGCGAAGCCGAGAGCGTCCGCACGGTCGATCGCGAGCCGGCATGCATCGACGATGTCCGCAAGGTCGACGCGGCGATAGAGCATCTCGTTCGCCTTTGCGTTCGCGTCGTCGTAGGCATCCCGAGTCGCTCGGTTGTCGTCGGCTTCGGGAAAGAACCGCGACGTACGAAGCACGACGCACGGCAGCCGATCCTTGCGATGTGCGAGCTCGCAGAGGTCTTCGGCCGCGCACTTCGTCACGCCGTAGATGTTCCTGGGGACGGGCCGGACGTCTTCCGTGATCCACGCGGCAGGCGCTCCCGCCGGCGGCACGAGCGCCCGGCCGAACGCGCTCGTCGTCGAGACGAAGACGAACGCCTGCACCCCGGCGCGCACCGATTCTTCGAGCAGATGCAGCGTGCCGGTGACGTTCGTGTCGACGAACTCCTGGCGCGAGTGCGTGGCGACATGCGGCTTGTGCAACGTCGCGGCATGCACGACGACCTCGGCCCGCGACTCGGCGAGCGCCTCCGCCACGACCTCACGATCGACGATCGACCCGACGAAGTCGGTGAACGGCGAGTCGAGCTGATCGACGCCGAACGGCTCGATCGACGAATCGTCGCGCCAAGCTCGAATCAACGCTTCGCCGAGATGACCGCGGCTTCCGGTGACGAGGATTCGCATGAAGGAAGGATACAGAAGTCGCCGGCGAGAGGTCAGGGATTGCCACGACGATCGGAGTGCCGTACGATCGGGCGCGCCGAGGAGGACTTCCCGTGACGCTGCCGCGCCTGTACACCTACATCATCAAGATCGACAAGGGCGCCGCCCCGAATCCGTTTTGGGGCGTCTGCACCCTGGTGATCTGCAAACCCAAGATCCGCAAGCACGCCGCCGTCGGCGACTGGGTCGCGGGCTTCGCGCCGTCGACGAGCCCGAATCCCGGGGCTCTCGTCTACGCAATGCGCATCACCGACAAGATGTCGATGGCGGACTACGACGAGTACACGCGAGCGGAGCTGCCCGAGAAGATCCCCAGCGGCTCGCGCGACAAGCGCGCCTTCGTCGGCGATTCGGTCTACGACTTCTCGAACCTGCCTCCGTCGATCCGCCGAAGCGTCCACGACGAGTCGAATCGCATCAAGGACCTCAGCGGCGAGCACGCTCTGCTCTCCACCGACTTCCACTACTTCGGACGCTCACCGATCGACGTACCCGACGAGCTCGAGCCGATCGTTCCCCGCGTCCAAGGCCACCGCTCCCGCATCAACGACCTGTATGTCGAGTCCTTCATCGAGTGGTTCCGCTCCCTCCCCTTCGAGCCGAACACCGTCCACGCGATGCCGAACGACGCGCGCTACGACGACGTCTCGCCACCAGGCGGAGACGAAGCGCCGAAACCAAAGACCTCGAAGCGCCTGCGCAAGCCGAGCCCCCGATGCTCGTGACGAGGCCTCCGGCTCGGAATCCTGAGAATCGCGCAACCAAGGGGGTGCGTGCGGACACCCACGTCCTGACGGGGGCGGTCCGCCCCGGGGAGTCGAGTTTTCGTTGCCCATGAGCGAATGGCCGTGACGGCAGGAAGGCCGCATGCGAGAAGGCCGGGATACGAGTGCTGAGCGTGGTTCGAGCGCGGGGCCGGGGCGGGAGGGCGGCCGGGAGCTCGAGCGTTTGCGCGCGATGATCCCCTCGCGCGACGTGCGTCGTGGGGATTCGAGGGAGGCGGACGGGGCGTCTGCATCCGTTGGGGCTTCGGCGGATCGGTTTGCGCGCGATCTCGCGTTGGTTCGGGGGACGCTGAACGGGGATCCCGAGTCGATCGAGTGGTTGGCGGCGCGTTTGTGTTGTGTGCCGCGGATTCTGCGGGCGTTGAATCGGCGGATCGGGCGGCCGCTCGGTGAGGACGACATTGCCGACTTGGCCCAGGACACGGTGGTCGTGATCTGGGAGAAGCTCGGGTCGTTCGAGGGACGCGGGCGCATCGAGACGTGGGCGTATCGGTTCTGCTTCTTGTCGCTGATGAATCGTGTGCGGCGGCGGGAGCGGCGGTCGCGGTTGGTGGAGGCGGGGTCCGAGGGCTTGGAGGCCGTGGTCGCGGACGTGCCGCCGGTTTGGAATCGGTACGAGGCGCTCGAGGCGGGGCTCGAGGATCTCGGGCCGCCCGAGTCCGACGTGATTCGTCGCAAGCATTTCGGGGAGCGCACGTTTGCCGAGATCTCGAAGGAGGACGGGGTGTCGGCGAACACGGTGAAGGCCCGCTATTACCGCGGGCTCGCGTGGCTGCGGCGCAGGTTGGCGCCCGGCTCGAAGGGGGAGCGGGCATGAGCGGTCGCGAGTTCGAACGGGATCATGAACACGAAGGTCGAGACGAGCGCGGTCAGGATGGGCACGGACGGCAGAGTCGCGGACCGCAGCGGCATGACGCCGAGCCGCGTCTCGATGCGTCTGTCGAGCGCAACGTGCGTGCGTCGCGGCTGCCGGTCGAGGACGAGCGGTCGCAGCGTATTCTCGGTGCGTCGCTCGGAGGCGAAACCGACGACTCGCTCGAGCAACTGTTGACCGATCGCCCCGAGTTGGGCGCGCATCTCGAGGATCTCGGCGAGGCCGCGACGTCGCTCGACGGGGCGGCTCGGCTCGCGCGTGACGTTCTCGACGAGGTCGACCGTGAGGCGTCGCGTGCTTCTGGCGGAGCGAAGGACGATCCGCACCACGAATCGATCGCATGCATTCTGCGCGAGCGTGCGACCGCTTCCGCCGAGGCCGCCGCGATGCGTGGAGCCTCGGGCACGCGCGGCGGTGGGCGCGGCAGCTCGCGATGGCGTTGGATCCTGCTCGCGGCTTCGGTGATCGCTCTGGCGTGGATCGGCTTCGAGACGGTTCTCGCGCCGCCCGGGCACGAGGTGGCGCCGGGCAACGAGATGCAGGGCGATCCGATTCTGCTGGGCGATGCCGACAGCGCGCTCGTCGCCGCTTCGCCGCGCGGTGTGGTCGATGCCGTCGGAGAATTCGCCTGGACGTCTTCCCTTTCTCTGCCGGTCGGGGGATACTTCGAGATCCGCGTGTACGAAGGAGAGCAGCCGCGTGCGGACCGTCGGCTGCTCGCGTCGCGCGCCCTCGAGGTATCGCCTTGGACCGTCGAAGGAGCGGAGACCCGCGGATGGCGTGGCACGTTGTGCTGGGAAGTGGTCGCGTACGTGCCCGCCGCGACGGATCCGGTGGAACGCTCGGCGCCGGTGGTCTTCGAACTGCGCTAGCCCTCGTCGGCGCTTGCTGCGCGCTGGTGCTCGGACTTGCGGAGTCGAGCGCGGTCGCGCGGGAACCGATCGTTGCGCAAGAAGACGAATCGGCCGAGTCCGATAAGACAGTTCTTCGCGCGCGCTACGACAAGGCACGCGAGCTCGCGGCGCGGCTCGATGCGGGTGAAGAGCTCGTCGACGAAACCGTGGCGCTGCTCGAGCTCGCGATCCCGGTCATGCGCGACGACCGAGGCCAGGGGTTCACGGTCTACTTCGCGGCGCGCGCGCTCGCGGAGTATCTCGCGGCGCATCCCGAGCACCCGCTGGCGGCCGAGCACGCGCGATACCTCGACCATGCGCGGGACGCGATCGGGTTCCTCGAACGATGGTCGACGTTCGCCGGTTTGACGCTTCGGCTCGCCAACCTCGACCTCGCCGCGGGCGAATACGAGCGCGCGTTGACTCGCATCGCCGAGGCGCTCGCACCGCTCGATCCCGCGAATCCGTACGGGCCGACGTTGCTGCAGGCGACCGCGCAGGTTCACAACGTCCGCGGTGACTGGGACGGCGCGCTCGCGACGCTCGACGCAGCCGAGTCGGCCGTGGCCAGGGTGGAAGCGGCGCGGCGCGAACCGGCCCCGAACGAGTCCGCGGCGGACGCGGCCAAGCGAGAGCGCGAGCGTGCGGCGAATCGCGTCGAGTCGGCACGCATCGCGGGCATGCGCGCCGACGTCTACATGCGCATGGGGCTGCTCGATCAAGCGGCGGTTTGGCTCGCTCGCGAGTTTGCGGGTCTTGCCGAATCCGAGCTCGCGTCCGAAGTGCTGACGATGCGCGCGTGGATCCACCGCGCGAACTTGTGGCTGGCGCTCGACCGTTTCGAGGATCTCGTCCGCGATCTCGATGCGCTGTTCGAGGAGCACGATGGGTTGCGCGCTTATCCTGTCGAACGCATCGCGCTGTCGGTGCGTCTCGGTGTGGCGCTTGCCGTGCTCGAGCGACGCGATCGCGACGAAGCGCGCGAGCCGCGCGCCGAGGCCGTCCTTCGTGGAGTGCTCGAGCGTGAGTCGCCGCTCGATCCGCTCGAAGCACGTACGGCGCGCATTCGCCTCGCGCGCCTTCTCGCTGACGAGGGTCGTGCCGACGAGGCAGTCCCGCTCGTCGAGCGCATGCACGCGACCGGCGCCCTCACTCCGCTCGAAGACGCCGACCTCGCCGCGCTCGACGTCGAGCTGGCGCTGATTCCCGGGCGTGGCTCGGAAGCGGCGCTTCGCGAGCGCATCGCGTCGCTCGAGCGAGCGTATGCTCGCGTCGTCGACGATTGGTCCGAGGTGCGCTCGCGTCGCGGCGGTGTCGGGTTTCTACAGTTCGAGACCGTGCGCGGCGTGATCGCGACCCTCGCCGAGGCGACATTGGAAGTAGACCCGGAGCACGGACGCGAGCGAGCTGTCGAGCGGATCCTCGAAGCGCAGGCCGTGAGTACCCTCGCGCGACGGCTTGCGGCTCCGGAGCCGACGCTCGAGCGCTTGCGGGCGCAGCTCTCGACCGATGGCGGCCTGTTGCTCTATCTGCCGACCGACGACACCACGCACGTCTTCGCGATCGACGCCGACGGCATCGTTCACCAACGCGCCGCGTCGCAGCCGCGTGTCGAAGCGCTTCGCGGACCGTGGGTCGATACCGTGACGCGTCCTCCGTTCGGGCTCGACGAGCCGCAGCAGCGCGAGCGCATCGCGTCGATTCGCGATGGCGGCGCCATGCTCCGGTCGGCCGTGCTTCCGCCCGCGATCGAAGAACGACTGCGGTCGTGGACGTCGGTCACGATTCTCGCGCCCGAGCTGCTCGGCTATCTCCCGTTCGAGTGTTTGCCGACCGGCGACGCGTCGTGGCTCGGGCTCGATCGCGCGGTTTCGTACGCACCTTCGGGTGGCGTGTGGCTCGCGCTCGCCGAGCGCCGACGCGCACGACTTGCCGTGCGAGAAGATCGGGCGACCGATGCAAAGGGAGCGCGTGACGCCGACGCCGCCGTTGACGTTCGCTTCGTCGTTGCGCCGGAGAGCCTTCCCGACGTGAGTACGCGCCCCCCGATCCCGTTCGACACGCGTTTGCTCACGTCGCTCGGGACTCGCGTGTACCTCGCTGCGGATCTGCGCGTCGATTCTCTCGCTCGCGAGAAGGCGTCGCTTGCGGATCTTCGACGCGCTGCAGACAGCGAGCCGCGCGCGCCCCGCGTCGCGCACTATCTGGTGCATGGCATCCACGACTACGAACGGGTGCCGACGTCGGGCCTCTTGCTCGCGCCGTCACAGCTCGCCGACGGCACCGAACACGACGGGCGCACGTGGGCGGACGAGCTCGCGGATCTCGCGGCGTCGCCGTGTACGCTGTTGTCGGCGTGCGGTACCGGGCGCGGCCCGGCGCGGTGGGGCGATTCCGACGCCTCGAACTTGGCCGGCGTGTTCTTGGCCGGCGGCGCCGACACGGTGATCCTTCCGTACGCCGAGCTCGAGTTGGAATCCGGCCTGCGACTCGGCGCGGCGTTTCACGAGGCGATCGTGCGCGGGGCGGCCGCGACGCACGCAATGCTCGAAGCGCGGCGCAAGCTCGTCGAGGATTCCCGGTTCGAAGATCCGTTCTTCATGGGGCTGCTTCACGTGCGCGGTCTCGGCCAGGCCGCACCGTTCCCGGAGCGTGCAAGCGCGGGCAGCGGGACGACGACGAGCGCGGAGGACCGGCCCGCGCAGGGGATCTTCGGCGCTTCGCTCATCGCGATCGTTTCCGTGCTCGTGATCGCGCTCGTGGTCGTCGCTCTGGTTGCTGGACGCCGCCGCCCGAGTCGCTGATCAGAACGACAGGTCGTCTTCGGGCTCGTCGTCGTCGTCGTACTCGATGATCGGATCGACCGTGACGATGGTGCTGACCGTCTCCGACTCGATGATGACACCGCCGCTCTGCTCGTAGATCGGATCCGGCACCGTCGTCGCGTGGATCTGTGACGTCGAAACCGCGAGCAGCCAATCGAGATTCTCGAGCCCTTCGGGTGTGCCCGGAGTCAGCGCGAACGTGGCCGGCGGGAACATCGCCGTGCGTTCGTCGTTCGCATCGAGCGTCACGTATTGGAACTGGAAGAAGAAGAGGCTCGGCTCGGGTTCCTCGAGCACGATGACGCCCGGATCGTACGCGGCGCCGACCGGAAAGCGAAACGCGTGCCCCGTTTCGGGCGCCGCTTTCGTCGGCGAGACGAGCATGTCCTTGCGCCAGATGAAAAGCTCGAGATGCGTCGCGCCGAAGGGAACGGTGGGCGCGTCGTGGAGTTCGAGCTGAAGGTAGCCGTCCCAAAGCGTGTGGTCGTCGTCGGGGTCGCGGGCCACGAAGTTGAACAGCGTCGGGGCGCCGAGCTGCGGCGTGGTCTGGGACGACGGTAGATGCGTGTTGTTCCACACGAATGCGTCTTCGGCGGACTGGATCGGATGGAAGAGGTCGACGTCGCCGTCGCCATCGAAGTCGGCGGCTGCCGGCGTGGCGCGGTTGTCGGCCGCGGGGCCTGTCTCGCCGACCGCGAGGACCGAGAGAGCGTCGCTCGCGAACGTTCCGTCGACGTTCCAATACACGACGAGATCGTGCGATCGCGTGACGCTTCCGACGAGGTCGTCGTCGCCGTCGTGATCGAGGTCGACAGCGCGAAGCCCGATGAGACCGGCGCCGCCGAGTTCGACGGGATCGGAGATGCCCGTGTCGTCGATGATGTAGAGAACGTCGCCGAGGCCTGTGACCTGCGCGATCCACACGATGCACTCCTTGCCGGGCGTCTCCGAATCGATCGTCACGGCCCGCCCGAGCGAACCGCCCGAGAAGGCGTCGAACACGCCGTTTTCGTGATAGACGTGCAATCCGGCCCCCGACGTGAACGCGAGCGAGCGAAGGCCGTTCCCGTCGAGATCGGCGGCGGTGCCGTGGCGAACCGGATAGGCTTGGAGTGGAATGATGACTTCGTCGTGGAAGCCGTCGCCGGCGCTCGATCCGTCGGACAGCAGCACGCCGGCGAAGCCGACGTCGTTGCGCACGCCGTAGAGGTCGGCGCCCGCGGCACCGTCGAGTTGCGCGGTGGCGATCCACTCGGCGCCGGCCCACAGTCCGTCGGCGCCGATCGTGCGCGTCGCGAACGATGCCGAGCTGTCACGCCAAGCGCCGCGAAGACCTGCCGCCGTCGTGACGACGATCTCGTCCTGACCTTCCGCAGTGCCCGGCAGGATCGCGGCGGACGATCCCTCGAGCGGTACGCGCAGCGCCGCGTCCCAGGTCGCGGGATTGACGAACACGACGGGTGACGTGCCGCGCATCACGACCACGTCGGCGCGCGGGTCGTCGTTGATCCGCGCGGCGTGGGCGGTTTGGAACACCGCGCCCGGATCGATACCGAGCCCCTTGATCGCGTACTTGTAGCTCGCGTCCGGATCGAGAATCGGATACGTCTGCGGGGGATTCTGCGGAGTTTGGCGGGCGAGAGCTGCGGAGCCGACGAAGGCAAGGGCGAGAGCCGCGGCGATGTACACGAGCGCGCGGCCGCGAAGCCGCAGCGACGACGAACCCGAACGAAATGACGATGCGCAGGCCATACACCCTCCTCGCGAGAAACCGGACCGAGCCACGCCGGGACTCCGGAGGTCGTTCGCGGACCCGGCAGGGGTGGGTGTCGCCACCCGGCCTCCAGGTTGCTCGATTTTCGGGATTTTGTCGAGGAGGGAGGCGGGGCGGCGCCTGTCGCGGCGCCGCCCCGTGATCGATCGATGTCCGGTCGGCTTCCGTGAGAGGAAGCGCGCCGGATCGGCTGAATCAGAGCGGAATCTGCGACGGCTCGACGACCATGCGCTTCTTCACCTGCGAGATGCACGTGATCTCGCCCCATTCGCCGGTCTTCGCGTCGTAGCACATGCGATAGGCCTTGTCGCCCTCGGTTGCCACACCGTCCGACTCGCCCTTGAAGCGGACCGTGACGCACTGGCTTACGTCGGCCGGAAGGTCGATGCTGATGTTGAGGGTCGAGTGCGTACCGCCCTGAAGCGGTCGGTTGGCGGTCGACGTCGTCATCGTACCGGCGTCGTTGGTCTCGTCGGGGCCCCAGTCGGTGTTGCCGTTCGGGTCGCTGATGTCGGCGTTGCTCGCGCCGCCACCAGGCGTGCTCACGCAAACGCCGGTGATCGTGTCGAGTCCGACGAAGCCGGGGTTGAGCGTGCTGAAGCTCATCGTGAAGGTCGTGGTGTCGTCCTGCGCGAAGCTCGGGGCTGCGAAGGCGAGCGTTGCGAGCGCGAAGATCGCGGTGATCGTGCGATGACGTCGGGACATGGAATCCTCCTGTTCGATTGGGGTACGTGGAACGAAGTACGAGAGAGAAGTGACGCTCGTGTCACGCAGCACGGTTGCGCAGGCCGTGCGGCGAAGCGACGCGGGCGGTCAATCCGAGATGAGTGACCAGTCGAAGCGGTCGGGCGACCGCTCGAACACGGCGAACTGATGCGGGTCGAGGGTCGCGCGGAAGAACGCGAAGTACTCGTCCTTGGCCGTGAGGAACTCGAGCGTGTTGTCGGGGATCTCGTCGGGATACACACGCCGCGCGACGCCCGATTCCATGTCGAACGTCGTCATGCCGCCCTCGCTCGCCGACTTGCGGCGGCGCTGCACGGACGTGATCTCGCGAAAGCGCGTGGCGTTCTGCTCGAGGTATTCGAGAACGTCGGCCGCCTGCTCTTCGGTCACGTCGGGGACGGTCGCGATGACGTCGGCATAGACCGTCGCCCCCGCCCAGTCGTGGACCTTCTTGTCGCGCTGAGCGTACTGACGCGCACCGGAATGCAGACGCTCGCGAAGCGCGGTCGCTTCGGCGACGGCTTCGTCGAGGCGTGTCGTGAGATCGGCGATCGTAGCCGTACGTGCGGCGATCTCTTCGGCGTGGTTGGTGGTGAGTTGCTCGATGCGTTGTCGGAGTTCGTCGATCGTATCGTTGGTGATCGATCGTCGCGAATCGCCGGTCGTGAGTGGCCTGTCGGCGTTCCAGCTCGGCAACGCGGCGGCGTCATGGGGTTGCAACCGCTGCGCCGTTGTCGGACCGCGCCCTTCGTCTTGCGTCGAGGTGCGCGACAGAGGTTCCGGCGTCGCGGCGTTGCTGACGACGAAGAAGCTGACGGCAGCGATCAAAAGGACAGCGGCTGCGATCCAAGCGAAGTTCTTCATGCGACGAGATCCTTGTTTCGGGAGCAAGCAAGTTCGACGGGTGCTGCGAAGGGTGAATGTCGAACCGACCTCGGATGGTTGCGTACGATCA
>JAUIME010000866.1 GCA_030433195.1 bacterium | reverse complement strand
CGGGCGGGGGCGGGGTGCAGGGGGCGAGAAGCGACATTTGGAGCGAGGCTCCAACACGGTTCGTCCGCACCTACATGCTCGTACGCGAACCTCCAGCAATCGTCTCGCGCCTCTCGCCCCGAGCGACATGAGCACCTCGCCCCCTGCACCCCGCCGCCGCCCGGCCCGACGCCGCCCGGCCCGACGCCGCCCGGCCCGCCACCGCCGCACGACTATTCGCCGTGGACGTAGATCGAGGCGACGTCGACGACGAATCGTCCGCCTTCGTCCTTCTCGGCGACGCGCCCCGCGAACGTGATGCGATCGAGCGGCTCGAGCCCTGCGGCTTCGAACGACGTGCGAACGGGATCGCCTTCGGTGTCGACGACGCGGACTGTGGCGGCGTTCGTCGTGATCGTCTCGGTGGTCTCGCAGCAGTAGTCCCACGGGATCGCGCAGGTGTCGCCATGGTTGTCGGCGCACGACGGGATCGAGGGGTCCATCACGACCATGACGGCGCGGCCGTCGACGAACGGCTTGGCGCGGCCGCCGATTCGCGCGACGAACGTGACATCGTCACCCACCGCGGCGCTCGACTTCACATCGACGAGCGGCTTGGCGCCCTCGGGCTCGTCGGAGACGATTCGCGACGCGACGTCGTTTCCTTTCGCGGCGTCGTTCGTCGATTCACTCGTTGCGTTCCCGGTATCCGACACATTCGTCGTGTCCTCGCCGTCGCTTCCCGACGAGCACCCGATCGCGAAGACCAACATCATCAGCCCCACCATCGATCGTTTGAAGTCCATTACACCTCTCCCTTCGTTTCCGTTTCTTCGTTCACGCCTTCAACGCTTCGTGTACCGAAAGTCGCAGACAGCGGACGGTCGGAGGCAACGCTCCGAGACAACCCAACAACACGCCCGCGACGAGCCCCGATACGATGACCGGGGCGTCGACCACGAGCCCGAAAGCTCCCATCGAGAACTGGACCGCGACGCGATCGAGCCAAACGGCGCCGATCACGGCCGCGGTCAGAGCACCCGCCGACGTCGTGAGGATCGCCTCCTGCACGATCGAGACGACGACCGCGGTCCGCGTGAACCCGAGCACTTGCAGCGTGCCGAGTTCGCGCACGCGCGACGCGAACGCCGCGTACATCGTGTTGATCCCGCCGAGGATTCCGCCGATCGCGATGAGCGCCGCCGTGACGACGACCATGAGCCGCACGGGGCCGAAGAACTCGGACAGCGCCGCGTAGTACTCGCGCTCGCTCATCGACGTGAGCTCCAAGTCGAGACGCTCGGCCGCGAACGCGGCGACATCTTCGATGTGGTCCGTGGAATCGAGCGTGAGTACGACGCACGAGAGATTGTCGCGCTGCGCGACGACTTGCAGATCCGACAGCGGCATCCAGATCTCGGCGTCCAGAACGGTCTGCGGCGCGCGGAACGTTCCGCTCACGGTCCACATGCGATCGTCGATGCGTATTCGATCGCCAACACCGATGCGATCGGCCCCGAGCTTCGTCGCGACGAGTCCGCCGACGAGGATCTCGTCGCGGCCCGCGATCGGCATACGCCCGTGCGTGATGTGCACGCTCGCGTGGACGAGGAACGCGCTCGGCAGCACGCCGCGCACGACGACGAGATCCGATTCGGTGCCGTCTTCGCCAATACCCGCCGTCAGCGCGACGTGGATCTCGGGCGACACGTAGCGTTCGCCGAGTCGCTCGCGCACGCCGTCGATCGATGCGGCCGCGATGCCCGCGGCGCGGTACGGGATCTCGCTGCGTTCGACGCTCTCCTCGGATCCGGACCCAAGCAGGATCACGTTGCGTTCGCCGCCCGTGATCGCGAGGCTCTGCCCCATGCCGCGAAGGAATGCCGCCGCGCCGATGACGAGCAACACCACGAGAACGCTGCCGCCGAAGCCGAGCGCGAGTCGCAGCGTCGAGCGCCCGAGGTTGCGCACGGCATAGTCGAACGGAAGGAGCCGGAGTTTCGTTCGTATCGGTTTCATGTCGTTCGGAAGCTCTCCGTGATCTCGCGGCGCGCGACGCGAAGCGCCGGCGCGATCCCCGCGACGAGTCCGAGGCCGACCGAGATGGCGAGGCCGAGCACGATCAACCGCGGGTCCGAGGCGACCTCGAG
>JAUIME010000865.1 GCA_030433195.1 bacterium | reverse complement strand
GTGAGGATCAACGGATAGCGCTGACCCGGCTGTTCGTCGAGCGGGCGAATGAGAAGGCCGTGGATTTCGAGGCCGTCACGCGCCTGGTACTTCACGACTTCTTGCGTCGCGAGCTCCATGTCGTCGAGCCAGGGGTTGCTGTTGGTGACACGTTTCGGCTCGGTATCGCCGTGCGTCATCATGAAGACTTCGGTCGGGTGCGTCGGCGTGTGGCCGACGTACGCCGCCGCGGTACCGGCGCGGTTCAGTGTGACGGAGTTGAGGATCGCGCCGCCGGGCGCGACGATGACCTTTTCGGTTCCGTCGAGCTTCACTTCCGAGAAGAACGTGTGCACGCTCTGCGCACCGACGAGCATGATCGCGTCGTTGCCCTGCCACTCGAAGTCGAGGACGTCGCGGTCGGTGTATTGCGGGAGAAGATCCTTCAGCTCGCCTCCGTCGGTCGGCGAGAGGAAGAGGCGGCCGTCCGAGGTGTCGCTCGCGTCGGCGGCGCAGATCATCGCGAGGTGCTTGCCGTCCGGGCTGAATCGCACCTTGCCGAGCTTGCCGACGTTGTCGAGCGTGCGCACGATCGCGCCCGACTCGACGTCGATCACGTTCACCTTCTTGCGCATGTACGAGAGGTCGACGAGCGAGTTCGGCGCGAGAGCGATCACGAGCCGATCACCCGCGGGCGACCACGAAAGCCCCGAGGCGTTGCCTTTCACGTCTTCGAGCAGGCGCGGCTTCGCGTCGTCGCCCGCCTTCAGATCGTGCGTCCAGACTCGCGTGTCGGTGAGGTTCTCCTCGTAGACGAGTGCGTCGAAGCCCTTGTCCTTCCACTTCTTTTCTTCCTTGGGCTCTTTCTCTTTGGCGAGGAACGCGACGCGCGCGCCGTCGGGGCTCATCGCGTACGAGCTGATGCTCGTCTCATGGGCGAGGAGGCGTCGCGCTTCCCCGCCGCCGATCGGGATCTCGTAGAGCGAGGTGTGATCGTCGCCGTCGCGCTTGGCGAGGAACGTGAGCGCCGTGCCGTCGGGCGTCCAGTGCGGGGATCGCACGCTGACGTCGCCCGTGATGTAGGGGCGCGTCTTGCCGCTCTCGACTTCGAGGATGTGGAGCTCGGTCCACGCACTGCCGTTCTTCTCTTCGAGCGGGTTGCGAGGCACGGAAAGCGTGTAGGCGATGTGCGTGCCGTCGGGCGACATGAGCGCGGACGTCACGCCGCGCGTCTTCGCGATGTGCTCGGGCGTGAAGCGCTCGTTCTGGGCGGCCGCGTTCGGCGTCGCGAGCGAGATCGCGAGGGCGAGAACGGCGGCGAGCGTCGTGAAGCGCGAGAGGCGCTGCAGGATCATGGGGTTCCTCCGTGGTTGCGGTTCGGGGCTCGATACGAGCAGTGGTGGACGGTGGTTCCTCGAGCGAAGCGGGAGTCGGATCGGACACGATCTCCCGGGCTTCCGAGGGGGCGCGCATTGTACCGAGCGGCGATGGCGATGGCGAGTCCGATCCGGCCGTCAGGCCCGCTCGGCGCCCGCTCGATCGAGCAGGGTTTCGTACCAGCGGACGGCTGCGTCGGTTGCGTCGGCGACGGTTTCGCTTCCCCAGACGAGGCACAGGATGCGCCGCGTGCCGTCGTGGGTTTTGGTGCGCATCGAGTCCTTGACGGCGTTGGCGCAGGGGCCCTCGGCGTCGTGGAGGCACAGGAGCCCGCCGATCGAGATCTCTTGCCCGCTCGGGTTGAATACGTAGGACGCGCCGTCGTTGGCGATTCCCACGCGCAGCGGCGGCGTCGCGCGATCGAGGTCGACGACGCTGATCGGCAGGCCGCTGTGGAGCGAGACGGCGTTGCACAGGTCGACCGCGAGGTTGATCGAGCGTAGCGGGCCGTCTTCGGTGGCGCGCACGAGGTATTCGCTCGCGGGCTTGCCGCGGCCGGTCGGCTTGTAGCCGCCGTGGCGCAGCAGATCGCGGACCGTCGCGCGGATCGTCTCGTCGCGGCGCACGGGCACGTCTTCGGCGTCTCGCGACAGGAGCTCCGCGAGCCAGTCGGGGGTTTCGAGCGCTTCGAGCGGTTCGGCGAACGCGGCCTCGATCGCGCCGAGTCGCAGCGCCGGATGTTCGTCGATGGCGATTTCTATCATGATCGGGGGATTGTCGTTCC
>JAUIME010000864.1 GCA_030433195.1 bacterium | reverse complement strand
GGTCGTCGTAGTCGAACCGCGGATCACCGGCCTCCGAAGTCTCGACGCGGAACGGGATCTCCCCTTCCCACGCGACCTGCAGGTTGAAGAGATTGCGGTACTCGCCGTGAACGACCGCTTCGAACGCGGGATCGTTGTAGATCGGCGCGTGCAGGATGTTGCGCAGCGGCACCTCGAGAAAGTTGCGCGGCCGGAACACGAGCGTGCCGTCTTCGAGCGTGATCAGCCAGCGATGCGTCGGGTTCCCCGAAACGTAATCGCTCATCGCACTCGGCACCTCGACGAAGCCGCGTGGCGCGACGCGCGCCATTTCGCGCATGGCTCGCTCGGGATCCGCGACGTGTTCGAGCACGTGCGCGCAAAACACGAAGTCGAACGAAGCGTCCTCGAACGGGAGCTCTTCGGCCGGGCATTCGACGTAGGTCTTGTCGGTGCGGAACATCATCTCCGCACCGTTGCGATTCGACGCATCGCTGAACGTGAGGTCGGTGATGACGTCGGCGCGCGCGAACGGGAAGAAACCGCCGCCCACTTCGAGCACGCGCGCATCGGGGGCGATGTCGAAGATACGGACGAGCGCGTCGGGGTCCCGCGTGGGAATCACGGGGCCGATGCAGTTTCGGGGCAGTCCGCTCAGTCGATGATTGACGATCATGGAACGTTACACCGCAAACGGCACGCCGGCGGACCGGTCGAACGGACTGGCGGGAGACTACCCGCTCTTGTCCTCGAAGATCCACTCGCGATCGGGAAGGAACAGACCCAGCTCCCAGCCGTCATACTCGACCTTGAACTCGATCTCGTCAACCTTCTGATCCATGATCATCGTGTTCGTTTCGTCCATGAGATACGCGCTCACGGTGAACTCGCCGGCGAGCAGCCGGAGGTTGCTCACGCGCAGGATCGCGAACCCCTCCCCTTCGACGTTGCTCCCGCCGCGCCGATGATCGTGGTCGCAACTGCAACCGAAGCACTGGATGTCGTCGGCTCGCGTGAACGCGATGCCGAGATTCATCTTCACCGACGCATCGGGAACCTCGTACCAGATCCGCACGTCGACGTCGTCGCCGGTGCGGACCTTGCGAACGGGCTTGTCGTCGCCGGCCCGGCAGAGTTCGAGCTTCGTCAGGTGCGGCAGCATCTTCTTGTCGGGTGCGAGCTCTTCCTTGCGCTTCTTGAGGTAGCTGCGCAGCATCCGGCGCTCGTAGTTCGAGTACTCGTTGGTGACGAGGATGGGATCGTCGTCGAGCTCGAGCTTGCCGTTGTTGATCCAGATCGCGCGATCGCAGATCTGTCGTACGTGATAGAGACTGTGCGAACAGAACAAGATCGTCTTGCCCTGCTCCTTGAACTCGTGAATGCGCTCGATGCACTTCTTCTGGAAGTGCTGATCGCCGACGGCGAGCACCTCGTCGATGATGAGAACATCCGGGTTCATCGCGATCGCGACACTGAAGCCGAGGCGCATCACCATCCCCGACGAGTACACGCGCACCGGCTTGTTGATGAAGTCACCCAGCTCCGAGAAGCGCACGATGTCTTCGTAGCGCTCTTCGACCTCTTCCCGCCGCCAGCCGAGCATCGACGCGTTGAGGTAGATGTTGTCCTTGCCGGTGAAGTCCATGTGGAAGCCGGCGCCGAGCTCGAGCAGCGACGACACGCGGCCGTCGACCGAAAACTGACCGTAGGTCGGGCTCGTCGTACCAGTGAGGATCTTCAGGAACGTCGACTTTCCGGCACCGTTCGAACCGACGATTCCGAGCGCGATCCCGCGCTCGATCTCGACGTTGATGTCTTGGAGGGCCCAGATCTCCTCGTGCATCTTCTTCTTGCCGAACGTCGCCATCTCGATCAAACGACGGTGCGACTTCTTGTAGACCTTGTAGCGCTTGGTGAGGCCCTTGGCGGAGATCACGGGCGGCCCGCTAGCAGGAGGCGTCGTGGTCGCTTCGAGTGTGGGGGAATCCATGAGGGCTCGCTAGATCTCGTCCGAGAACTTCACTTTGGCGGTCATGAACATCGCGTAACCGACGACGAACGTCGCGAGCGCGATCCCGAACATCGTCCCGAGCAGCACCGGATCGGGCGCCTTCGCACGCAGGAAGATGTCTCGGTACATGTTCACGATGTAGTACCACGGGTTGAG
>JAUIME010000089.1 GCA_030433195.1 bacterium | reverse complement strand
GCGATCGTGAACCCGATCCCGCAAGGCCCGCCGCGTGTAGGGATCGACATCACGTCCCGCAAGGGAGTCGTGATCAAGAACGGCACGGTCTCGGGGTTCTTCAAGGGCATCCGAGCCGAGGCCTCCAAGTTCTCGTTGAGCGACATGCTCATCGACGATAGCGTCTTCGCCGGACTCGAAGCGGCGGACAACTCGAACGTCTCGGTCTCGGGCTCGCTGACTCTTCGCGGGAGCGCCGTCTTCGCCGCGTTCATCAACAACAACACGAGCGTCAAGATGGTCGCCGCCAACGTGCTGATCGAGGAGAACACGGCCGGCTTCCAGCTCAGTGTCAATTCGAGCGTCTTCGTCGACGCCTTCCCACCGACACCGCCCACGACGATCACCGCGCAACACAACGACAGCTTCGGCTTGACCATCACGTCGAACTCCCACATGTTCCTGTTCGGTGCGGTCACGGTCGTGACGAGCCAGAATGGCTCGAACGGCATCTCCATCTTCACGAAGTCGGGAATCGAGCTCGACAACGGCCCGTCCATCACGGCCGAGGACAATACGGCCAACGGCATCCTGCTCGAAGACTCCGCACTGAACATGTTCAACATGCCCGGTCAGCCCGGCTCCTCGCTCGTCCTGAATCGCAACGGTGCTTCGGGGGTCTCGGTCGGGAAGGCCAGTGTTCTCGACATGGGCAGCGATGCCACGATCCTCGCCGGCCACAACGGCGTCGGAATGAGCGTCGACAACAAGAGCGTCGTCACGGTCATCGGCTCGACGCTCGACGACAACGGCAAGGACGTCACCCTCTCCTTCGGATCGACCGGCGACTTCCAAGGGAACACGATCGGCAGACTGACCTGCGATCGAACGGTTCTCATTCGTGGAGACGAGCGTTGCCGAGGTCGAAGGCATCACGGCGACGGCGACGACTGAGTCGCCGCGCCCCTCGCGGGGCATCGGGCGGGCGACCCGTCGTCGGGACGAGTCGCCCACCCGAACGTCTTCTCACCACGCCGGCAGCACCACGACGATAGCGTCGGTCAGAGTCTCGTAATCGCTCCGTCGCTCGCGTTGGTCACCCAGAGATCGATGCCGTCGAACGCGATCTCGCGGGCGAAGGGCCCGGCGTCGTAGACACCGACAACCGCCCCATCGCTACGACGGATGCGCGCGACCGTCGAACTGAAGCCTTCACGAACAACCCAGAGATCGATTCCGTCGAACACGAGGGCGGACGGTGACCCGCCTACGGAGTAGGTTTGCTCGATCGCGGCCGTAGCGGGATCGATCTTGACGACCGACGACTCGCCGCCCAGCGCGACCCACACGTGCGATCCATCGAACGCGATCCCCGTCGGGAACTGCCCCACGTCGATCGTGTCCACCGCACCGTCACTCGCTCGGATCCTCGCCACGCTCGCCTGGAACACGTTCGAGACCCACAGGTACGTACCATCGAACTCGATCTGCGTGGGCGCGCCGCCCGTCGAGTACGAATCGAGGAGTACGGCATCCGCGGCGCGGATCTTCATCACCGTGCCCAAGCCGTGGTTCGACGCCCATAGGTACGTCCCGTCGAACGCCAAGAAGCGCGGCTGTCCGGGAGTGGAGATGGTCGCAACGATCGCTCCGTCGCTCGGACGAACCTTGTGGATGGCCCCGTCGTTGTTGGCCGCGACCCACACGTGGGATCCGTCGTAGGCGACACCGAAGGCGTTCGTCCCGACCGAGAACGTGTCCTCGACCACACCGTCGCGCGGCCGGATCTTCGAGATCGAACCGTCCTGCGCGTTCGCCACCCACAGGTACGAGCCGTCGAACGTGATGTCCGACGGGCCGTTCCCGACGGAGGTGCGGACTCCCGTCCCATTCGCGCCGTACCACTTCTTGGCCGCGACCTGCAGCGGGTTGAACTTGCGCACGCCATCGACCTCGCCGACGAACCGCCCCGACGCGTCGATGATCTCCTCACCCGCGACCGAGAACGAGCCGTTCAGGTCCATGCCGTCGGCATCCACCGCGAGCCGCACGACCTTGTCCTGGTTTCGGAACGTCGCGATCGGCCCTGATCCGTGCTGACTGACGACGAGCGCGCCGAGAGCCTTGTCCGAGAACGACCGAACGGCGAGCCGTCCCTCGTTCACGAGCAGCTTCGCCTCCGTCTTCGGATTGGAACCGATCGCGATGTTCCCTGCGTCGTCCTCACGGATCGACGAGTCCCCGAGGTTGCCCGAGCTATCGATGAAACGTGCAATCCTGCCGGGCGTCTGGACCGAACCCGCGCTCACGGCGACTCCCGCAATGACCAGACACGCACCCGCGGCGGCGAGTCCTTTCCAAAAGCGGCGCTTCGACGGCTTCGACATCGAACTTCTCCTCACGATTCGGCACGAGTTCGTCGCACCTGGGTTCCGGTGACACGTCGTCGGGTGCCACGGCGGCCCCCGCTGCAACAGTCACAGAAACCGCGCCCGATTCCCGAACCACTTTCTCGAGAATCTTCTCACCAGCCTGTCGGGTACACGCTTGCCTTCCGGACGCCCGCCTGCCGTTCAGCGATCACGACGCGGGAGCGCCCCGTTGAAGGCAGCGATGAAATCGGTACGATTCGGGTTCGTCGTGGAAAGCACTCGCTTCGACTCCGAAGGGGCTTGGCGGTAACGTGAACCAACTCGATTCGTTGCTGCAGGTGCTCGGCGGCATCGGTCTCTTCCTCCTCGGCAAGACCGTGATGACGCAGGGGCTCGAATCGCTCGCGCGGCGCACGATGCGTCGCGCGCTGACTCGGTTCACGAAAAGCCCCCGAACCGGTGCGATCACGGGCGCCGCCGTCACGGCACTCGTGCAGTCGTCGAGCGCCACGACGGTGGCTGCAGTTGGATTCGTCGCGGCCGGACTTCTCACCTTCTCGCAATCCTTGGGAATCATCTTCGGGGCCAACGTAGGAACGACGGTCACGGGCTGGATCGTCATGATCGTCGGCTTCAAGCTGCACCTCGGCGCGACGGCCATGCCGCTGATCCTCGCGGGCACCCTCCTCCACCTCTTCGCGCGGAACCGCACCCGCCACCTCGGCTGGGCCATCGCGGGCTTCGGACTCATCTTCGTGGGGATCGATTCTCTCGCCGCCGGCATGGAGCCCTTCAGCGACGTTCTCGCCACCGACCGATTTCCCGCGGACGACTGGATCGGCCGATTGACTTTGGTGGGGATCGGTGTCGCCGTGACGATCGTGACTCAATCGTCGAGTGCCGGCGTGGTCTTGGTCCTCGCCGCACTCGGATCCGGGACGATCGTCTTCTCGCAAGCCGCCGCACTCGTCATCGGAATGGACGTAGGGACCACGTTCAGTGCCGTTCTCGCGACAGTAGGTGGGAACGCTGCGAGTCGACGGACCGGCTTCGCGCACGTCGTGTTCAATCTGTTCACGGCCGCGGGAGCGCTCTTGCTCCTCGACCCGTTCACCTGGACCCTCGAACGTTGGCTTCCCGGGGGACCGGCCGCCGATCCTCAGCTCTCGGTTCTCCTCTTCCACACGACTCTGAACGTCTTCGGAACGCTGGCGATTCTTCCGTTCGCGCGTCCCTTTGCGAGCCTGATGATCCGACTCGTACCGGAACGCGGACCGGAGCTCACACGCCGCCTCGAACCGCGCCTCCTCAGCGATCCCGACGCGGCCGCGTTGACCGCACTCGTCACGGTACGCGAGATCACGCGGCACCTGCTCCGACGGCTCCGAACGAAACTCCGCCGACGTCGCGGCGGCGACGCCGAGCTCGATGCCGCAATCCAACGCGCAATCGACGAGACGCACCGATACGTGTGGAAGATACGCCCCCCTTCGACGGACGAGTCCAGCCACGAACGCGTCGTGGCACTCCTCCACGTGCTCGATCACCTCGCAAGGCTCGCGACACGCCTAGGCGAGACCGAAGGCATCCCCGGATCGCTCGAGGATCCGCGACTCGCACGGCTGGCACGTTGGCTCCATCGAGTTGCCGGAAACGGATCGCTCGCCCTCATCCACGAGAATCCCACCGAGGCCATTGTAAACCTCGATCGAACACGTCAACTGCTCCGGGAGCAAAGGCGCACCGTCCGGCATCGAACACTCGACGCAGCCTCCCGGCACACGATCGGCGCCGACGACGCGATGGACCGTCTCGACGCGGTCCGGTGGCTCCATCGAGTCTCGTATCACCTTTGGCGAATCTTTCTGCATCTCGACGCGGCTCATGTCGGCACGACCGACGCCAAGCACGCGCCAACCCGACGCCGTGACGCCCCACGAGTCCATTCGTCTCCCCCCAAACTCCTCGACGACGAAGCGGAACCCGGCTAGTGGTGCGCGTCAGAAATTCGCTTCAATTGTTCGCTGGCGATGGCGGCGAGGTCAAGGCGCTTCGACGAGGCGTATTGGCCATACGGCGAGGAGATGCAACGCCGAGATCGTCCGTCAGCGACCCGGACAATTGAAGCGAATTTCTGAGGCGGGCCACTAGAGAATCTTCTCTCGTGCGGATCATTCGCGAGGCCACTGTCTGATCATTGCCAGCGCCACTCGCCGCAGACGATGCCACTCGATAGGAGCCCAGCCATCTCATACGGCAAGACGAACAGCAGCGCCCGCCAGCAAAATCACCTCGTTCTTGCCACCGATTTGACATCATGGTGCGTGAAGGAACAAGGCGGTCCGTCGCCGCACGAAGACTCACGTCCGGAGGAACGTTCCCGTGAATCACGCCGCCCGCTTCCGAATCCGATGCTTCGTTGGGCTGTTCGTTGGCGCTCTCGCGGTGCTCGCTCACACCACAACGCGCGCCGAAGTCATCCTACCGGCGATCTTCGGGGATCACATGGTGATGCAACGGGGCGCCGACCTTCGCTTTCATGGTCGGGCCAAGCCCGGCGAGCGCGTGACCGTTCGCACATCGTGGGGCGCCTTCGCGACGGGGAATGCACAGGCCGACGGCACATTCGATCTGACAGTGCCGACCACCGAGACGACCGGTCCGCACGAGATCACGGTCGAGGCGAGCAACACCATCACGCTACGAGACGTTTGGCTCGGTGACGTCTGGGTCTGCTCCGGCCAGTCGAACATGGAGTGGCCGATGCGACAGTCGGCCGAAGGAGCCGACGAGATCCCCGCGGCCCGTCACCCCGGCATCCGATTGTTCCGCGTTGCACACGCGACGTCGTTCGAACCCGAGGACGATTGCCGCGGGTCTTGGCAGGAGTGTTCGCCGGCTTCGGTGCAGCACTTCTCCGCGGTGGCGTATTTCTTCGGACGCGAAGTCCACGTGGCAGCCGGTGTCCCGATCGGACTCGTACAAACCACATGGGGCGGCACGCGGGCCGAAGCGTGGACGAGCCTTCACACACTCCGCGACGAACCGGATTTCTCGCGCTACGTCGATGGCTACGAGAAAGCGCAGGCCGACCGTGCCGCTCTCGAGCGCGCGCAGGCGCAGTGGCCGACGACGATCGAGACGTGGCGACAGCAGGTCGCCGCTGCCGACCCCGGACTCGGTAGCGACGAGGCGAACGCGCCGTTCGCGCAGCCGATGCACGACGATTCCGCCTGGAAAGCGATCGACCTACCGACCACCTACCGCGACTTCGGCAAGGAGTCCTACGACGGGATCATCTGGTTTCGCACGACGGTGACGGTTCCTCCCGGATCCGAGGAGCGCGAGTGGGTGCTCGAGCTCGGAGCGATCGACGATCACGACATCACCTGGATCGACGGCCGCCGCGTCGGCGCGACATACGATCATCGCACGGAGCGCGTCTACGCGATCGGCAAGCTCTCCCCTGGGAACCATACGCTCGCGGTGCGGACTCACGATACGGGCGGCGTCGGCGGTTTCACCGGTCCGGCTGAGGGGATGATGCTTCGTACGGTCGACCAGGCCACACGCATCCCGATCGCCAAAGAATGGCGCTATCACGTCGGGCCCGCGCAATCCGAGCTCCCCCCACAACCGCAAGCTCCCCGCGCGAGCCACCAGAACGTCGGATCCATGCTGTTCCATGCGATGATTCACCCCCTGCTGAAGACCCGCATCCGCGGGGCGATCTGGTATCAGGGCGAATCGAACACGCGCCAAGGTTACCTCTACCGCAAGCTCTTTCCCGCGATGATCCGCGACTGGCGCGAAGCGTGGGGACAGGGCGACTTCCCGTTCTACTTCGTGCAGATCGCGCCGTTCGGCTATGCCGACTCAATCGCCTCGCACGAACTACGCGAGGCCCAACGCCTCACACTCGCGGCCGTTCCGAACACGGGGATGGCGGTAACGCTCGATATCGGCAATCCGCGCGACATCCATCCGCGAAAGAAACAACCCGTCGGAGAACGACTCGCGCGCTGGGCGCGCGCCGATGTTTACGGCGAACACGACCTCGTTGTATCCGGACCTCTGTACCGAAGCCTCGACGTCGAAGACGCCCACGAGAACTCGACGCACTTCCGCGCCATCCGTCTGCATTTCGATCACAGCGGCTCGGGTCTCGCCACGCGAGACGGTGCGAGCCCGAGTCACTTCGTCATCGCCGGCCGCGACCGCCAGTTCCATCCCGCGTCGGCGCGGATCGAGGAGCACACCGTACTCGTGTGGAGCGACCAGGTGCCCGCACCCGTCGCCGTCCGCTACGCCTGGAGCAACGCGGCCGAGCCGAACCTCATGAATCGCGAGGGCCTGCCGGCCTCGTCCTTCCGCACCGACGCTTGGCCCGCCGCAACGCGATCGCGTTGACGACGAGGCCAAGCCCGCAGGCACGACGACACGACGCGGCGGCCGAGCCCGTCACCCCGCATCGAGGTCGATTCGTGTCGTCTCCGTGCCCACCGTGAAGTCGAGCTTCACCCTGCCGGTCTGTTCGGTCACGAGCGTGAGCTCGTAGCGCCCCGGTGCGAGCGGACCGCGGTAGAGCCGCATCGGTGATGCGAGGACGAGCGGCGAATCCGTGATGAGGCAAGGCGCATTCGAAGCGCGCAGCTCCCAGAAGCCGTCCGGCTTGAGAACTCCGCCGAGTCGTTTTCCACCGATGTACAGATCGACGATCGGAGATCTCGCGACCTCGACTCGCAGGTTCTCTTTCGACTTGCCGGCTTCGACACGAATCGGAAGCGTCGTCATTCCGTGCCCTGGTTTGCGAACGCGCAGCGAGTAATCGCCCGGCAAGACCCCCTCGAATTCGAAGGAACCGTCACGAGAACGACTCGTCGCGTAGAGGTGCCCCTTCTCGTCGAGAAGCTGCACCACGGGTGCCGAGAGCCGTGATCCCGCAGTCGCCACGGTCTGGCCTTCGCCGGAATCGTCGCCGACCTGAACGACCTGGCCCGCCACAGTACTTGCCGCCTCGGTCGGGACCTTTGCGATCGTCGCCCGGCCGAGCTCGACCTGGAAGTCGGCTACGCCCGCTTTACCTCCGTCTCGGAGCATCGCTCGATACAGACCCGGACGGTGAACGATGAAATGACGCGCTCCGATGAGGAGGGGCATCGGCGAGGTCTCGACGTTCCGCAAGCGGTACCCGTCGGGATCGTGAAGCACGACCTCACTCAACATCGCACCCGGTAGGTTGCGGGATTGCGACACGGCGCCGACGACGGCGGTGGAGCGCCGCACGGCATCCGGATCGATCGTGAACAGGACGCTTTCGGTCGAGCGATCGAAGCGGCGAATCACCGGTTCCTGTCCGGCCACCTCGAGAATGATCCACCCTACCGCGTCCGCACTCCAGGACTCGGGCAAGCGAAGAAGCTTCGAACCCGCTTCGAGATCGGTCAGCTTGATCGTACGATCCGACACGGTGTGGCCAGGGTAAACGACCGGAATCCCGCGCGCAGCCAGCAGATCGGTCGGGTCCTTCGAGACCACGTGCAGCGAGAAGTACTCGAGATCGCGGCCGAGTCCGGGCCAGCGCAGCTTCGTCGGAACGGCGCTTCCGTCGGGAGTCCGGGTCTCCACGACGATTTGCCACGAGACCGGGCGAAGCGTCACGTCGACCGTCCCGTCGGGTACGCCGCTCGTGAGGTCGAGATCGAGGGTCTCGGTCTCGTAGCCGACGTGGCCGGCCGTGATCGTCATTGGCCCGGGCGGCGGCGCCGCGAAAGAGGCGATCCCCGACTCGTTCGTCGGGAACTTCTTGAACGAATCGGCGGTTCTCGGCGTCGTAGCGAAACGTACCGAGCCGCCCGCGATCGGCTGCTGCTTTTCGTCGAGGAGTCGCACGGCGAGCTCGCCCATCGGCTCGAGGCGGATCTGCAGGTTGCGGCAATCCTCCGCATCCGGTCGTGGAATGACGACGTCCGCGGACGCGTGTCCCGCGGCCGAGAAGCGAAGCATCGCGGCGGTTCCCTGCCGTTGCGCGAAGGCCGCATCGAACGCCCCGGACTCGTCCGTCACGGAGATCGGAGCGTACGTGTCGTCACGGTCGAGCCGACTGATCGAAGCCCCGGCGATCGGCCCGTCCCTCCCGACGACGCGGCCGACGACGTGCCAGTCGTCGCTCGCGAAGACGGTAAGATCATCGAGCGTCGAGACCTCGTCGTCGGGAGCCGGCGGCGCGACGGTCACGGTGTGAACGATCGGCTCGTAGCCGTCGGCGATCACGCCGATGCCGGTCCCGCCCAACGCTCCCGCGATCTCGAACTCACCGTTCGGATCGGTGACGGCCTCGAACATCGGCGAATACCGATCCTCCATGAGCACCGTCGTGTCGCGAAGGATCTCCTCGCTCGCACAGCGCAAGTTCGCGCCCGCCACGGGCCGACCGTTCTCGTCGACGACGCGACCGAAGAGCTTGCGGCCGCGTGGCAGCTCGAGATCGAGTCGGCGAACCTCGGCCTCCTCGAGGACGGCGACCTTGACACCGAGTCCCCCTTCGTTCACGCCACGCTCGAGCAGGCCCGCCGCCTCGACGGGAAGATCCGTGATCCCGACGAAAATCCACGCGAGCATTCGAACCGGATAGCCGTCCGTCGCCCGAGCGGAAAGGACATGCATTCCCGGCACGAGCGGAGCGAAGCGAAACTGGCCATCGTTGCCCGTATGCACCTCGACCGCGTCCACCGGCGCATCGGCGAGAGCGTCGGTCGACAGCATCAGCGCCGCGAAGTCCGCGAGCTTCGTGCCTCGCACGGTGAGTAGCTGGAGCGGATGGTCTGCCAGCGCCACTTGTTCGGGGTTCGCGATTCGACCGGCAACCCCCGGACTCGCGCCGATCGCGCTCGTCGAGGCAGCGCCCGAGACGGCACGATCACGCTCGCCCGAACCGGCGGCCTCCGCAACCGAATCCCTTCCGCGCTCCGTCGCGTTCGACGTCGCGACGAATCCGTTCGATGAAGACGACTCGACCGTGCCGCTCGAATCCGCGACGGCGTTCGCGTCGCTCTGGGCGACGACGGCGTCGCGCAGATTCCTCGACGAATCCCGACTCGAATCGCCCGACGTCGTGAGCAGCCATACGATCGCCGCGACCAGCAGTACGGCGGCGGACGTCGCCGCAACGAGGGTCTTCGCACCGAGCGCGAAGACCCCGGCGCCGCCCGCGACCGCCGCCTCGCGAGCGCCGATCGGGACCGCTAGCGGAAGGAGTGCGGCTCGCCACGCCTCACGGCTCTCGTGCGTGCGATCCAAGCGAGAACGCATCGCCTCGGTTGCTCGCCGGATCCGCGTACGCACGGTCTCGGACGACACCCCGAGCCGGTTCGCGATTTCACGCGGCGGGAGATCCTCGTAGTAGCGCAGCAGCAGAACTTCTCGATACTCCTCGCGGAGCTTCATGATCGAGTCGACGACTTCGCGTCGGATCCGCTCTCGCTCGGCGATGTCGCTCGCCGACAGCACGACCTCCGAACGCGAGGCACTGCGCTCGCGCGTCGATCGACGCGCCGCGCCCCGCAGGATGTTACGCGCCTCGTTCCGGGTGACACTCGCGAGCCAGGCGCGAACCTTCGACGGCTGCGACGGCCGTCGACGCATCGCCTTGATCCACGTCTGCTGGACAGCGTCATCCGCCAACGTCTCGTCCCCCAGCAAACCGATCGCCACCCTCCGTAGGAAATCGGCGTGTACGAGAAGGGCGCTCGGATCGTGATTCATCATTCTCTCGCTTTCGAGTGTCGGGGCGGTCATCATAACCATCTCCTCATTCGGGCCATGGACGTCGTGCGTGATCTCGATGTTTCTGCCCGTTGACACCGCCCTCCCCCGAAAACGGTTCGCCAAAATCGACGAAAAACAGCCCCACCATAAGCACTGGATCGAAAGAAACTTACACACACTCACCGGGCGCCCCGACAACCATCGAGTGTCTTCGGACAGCCTCCACGGCGCAAAGTCGCCGCCCGGCTCGTCGCCACGCGCGAGCGCGAGCCGCGTAACGCGCGGATGCTACGATGCCGGCCCTTCGACGGAGGAACGCGCATGCCTCGTGAACCGATGACGCGGCGACAGTTCGGCGCACGGACCGCGGTCGCTTTGGGCGGCTTCGCGCTTGCGGGCTGCGCTTCGCCGACCGCCGTTCGCCGCGATCATCGCTACGGAGTGCGTTCTGAGTACGAGCCGCTTCGACGCGTGCTCGTCCACGCCCCGTCGCCCGCAGTCGGCAATCTCCCTGGTCCCGCCGATCTCGAGAGGTTCCACTTCGACGCCGAGCTCGACCACGCGCGCGCGGTAGGCGAGCATGCCGAGTTCACGCGCCTGCTTCGCGAGCACGGCGCCGAGGTCCTCGAGATCCGCGACGTGCTCGCGGACGATTCCGACGCACTCGCCCTGATCGACGGTGATCCGAACTTCATGTTCACGCGCGACATCATGACGATGACGCCAAAGGGTGCCCTCCTCATGCGGATGGGTCTCGCCGCGCGGCGACCCGAAGTCGCGATCGTCGCGCGCGCGATGAAGCGTCTCGGCATCCCGGTCGTGGCCGCGATCCGCGAGCCCGCGACGCTCGAGGGCGGTAGCGTCATGTGGCTCGATCGCGAAACGTTGATCGTCGGAAAGTGCGAGCGCACGAACGACGCGGCGATCGAGCAGATGCACGCGCTCATGGAGACCATCGGAGCGCGAAGGCTCATCATCGCGCATATCCCGCAACGTATCCACATCGATGGCCTGATCGCGGTCCCGGGCCCCGGCACCGTCTTCATCCGCTCCGACGAGATCCACCGACACGATGCCGAGGTCGTCACCCGCGGTGGCGCAGCGCGCCGCGCTCGATTCGCGGACCTGCTCGAAGAAGCCGGCAACGAGCTCGTCGCCGTCGAGCGCATCTGCAACGAAGTCTACACGGCCCCGTTCGTCGGTATCGCCGTCGGCGCCTGGTCGCGCGATGACGCCAAGAACGCGCTCGAGTCCTGCGGCGGCCGCCTCGTCACGTTCCGCGGAGACGAGCTCATCAAGGGGTTCGGCGGCGCCCACTGCATGACGTGTCCGCTTTGGCGCGTGTCGTGAGCACCGTCTGAGCGAGGCGTCACGACTCCGGCGGAGAATAGCCGCCGCCCGGGTT
>JAUIME010000088.1 GCA_030433195.1 bacterium | reverse complement strand
CGCGTTCCCGGCGGGACATCGCGGACCCTCTCGACAGTCCCGGTTGATCCAAAGGCGTTCGCCACAAGTGTGACCGCCCCGACAGTCTTACATCTCCCGGGACGGCTGTGGAGCTGATCGCTTGCCAAACCATCCTGGCTCCGACCAGTTCTCTCAGACCGAGCGGCTCTCTTCGTAAATCTCCACGCCTTCTTGAGATAGCGGACCACGCCGCGGGATCCGCCTGCGATCATCACCGAGGTGGGCCAGCTTGCCCGCTGGAGCGGGCGCAGCGCCAGCGCTGAGCGAGTTCCTGGTATCGCACGGTGAGGTGAAGAAGATTAGGTCGGTGGTGAGCGTGACCATCATGCGATCCGTGAAGGTTGTGCGAATCCGCTTCAGCTCATTGCGGAGTCGGTACCCTAGCCTTTGCGGCCGAGCGAAGTACCAGCAGTCGCAGCCGCATCGGGTTCGGCGAAGCAGCACATCGGGTCTCTCCCTATGAGGAGGCCAGCGTCGCCGGCGGTCGCTTGCCTCGCGACGAGCGGCGCCCTCGAGCTCGCGATTCGCACGCATCCGTGGTCGCTCTACCCGTTCTTCTGACGTGAACCGTTGCTCGCGGGGAACGAAAATGCCCGTCGCGCGGCGGCATCGACCGAGATTACACCGTGCGACGGGCGTAGCCCGATGACTCGGGCTTGCCCGATGTACGAGAACGCTGCGCGTCCGATTCGGGATTCCGCCGAACTCGTGCGTTGCGCATCGATTCCGACGACTCGCGCGGCGCGGCTACTCTTCGGCCATCGACGGATAACGGTAGTCGCGCGGCGGGTCGAAGCTCTCTTTGATCGTGCGCGGCGAGAGCCAGCGGATGATGTTCCACATCGAGCCGGCCTTGTCGTTGGTGCCCGAGGCGCGGGAGCCGCCGAAGGGTTGTTGGCCGACGATCGAGCCGGTCGGCTTGTCGTTGACGTAGAAGTTGCCCGCCGCGTAGCGCAGTTTGTCGACGGCGAGCCGTCCGGCGGCACGGTCGCTCGCGAAAACGCCGCCCGTGAGCGCGTAGACGCTCGTGTCGTTGCACAGGTCGAGCGTCTCTTCGTACTTCTTGGCGTCGTAGACGTGGATCGTGAGGACGGGGCCGAAGAGCTCTTCGCACATCGTGCGGTACTTCGGATCGTTCGCGACGATGACCGTCGGGGAGACGAACCACCCCTTCGAATCGTCGCAGTCGCCGCCGATCACCTCGGCGACGTCGCCGCCGACCTTGCTCTTGGCCTCTTCGATCGCCTTGGAGAGCTTGTCGAAGCTGGCCTTGTGGATGACGGCGGACATCAGATTGCGGAAGTCGCGCACGTCGCCCATCGCGATCGTCTCCATCTGGGCGACGAGGCGCTCGCGGAACTCCTTCCAGATCGTATCGGGCACGTACATACGCGACGCGGCCGAGCACTTCTGACCCTGGTACTCGAACGCTGCGCGGATCGTGCCGACGACGAGCGGCTCGATGTCGGCGCTCTCGTGCGCGAAGATGAAGTCCTTGCCGCCCGTCTCGCCGACGACGCGGGGATAGCGGTCGTAGCGCGCGATGTTCTTGCCGACGGTCGCCCAGATGTTCTGGAAGACCTGCGTGCTCCCCGTGAAGTGAACGCCGGCGAGATCCGGATGCGCGATCACACGCTCGGCGACCGCGGCGGGCGGGCCCGGGACGAAGTTGATCACGCCGGGCGGCAGCCCCGACTCCTCGAAGATCTCCATGAGGTAGTGGTTCGAGAGCATCGACGCGGCGCTCGGCTTCCAAACGACCGTGTTGCCACACATCGCGGGCGCGGCCGGCAAGTTCCCGGCGATGGCCGTGAAGTTGAACGGCGAGATCGCGAACACGAAGCCGTCGAGCGGACGGTACTCGACGCGATTCCAATCGCCCGGCGCCGAGATCGGTTGCTCGCGCATGATCTCTTGCAGGTAGTGGACGTTGAAGCGCAGGAAGTCGATGAGCTCGACGGCCGCGTCGATCTCGGCCTGATGCGCGGTCTTCGACTGGCCGAGCATCGTCGACGCGTTGATGAGGTCGCGGTGACGCGTCTCGAGCAGGCGCGCGGCGCGCAGGAAGATCGCCGCTCGATCTTCGAACGGCATCGCCGCCCACGCGGGCTTCGCGTCGGTCGCGGCGCGGATCGCGCGGTCGACTTCGGCGTCGCCGGCTTGATGCCACTTCCCGAGCACGTGTCCGTGATCGTGCGGCATCACCATGTTCTCGGTGTTTCCGGTCGTGACGCGTTCACCGCCGATGACGAGCGGCACCTCGATCTGCAAGCCGGCTTGGCGCTCGAGCTCCGCCTTGAGCGACGCGCGTTCGGCGGACCCCGGCGGGTACGCACGGACCGGTTCGTTGACGGGATCGGGGACCTGGAAGATACCGAGAGACATGAATCTCCTCCGTTCAGGGGGTCGATCGGGAAACCGCATTCGAGAGCGGATGGGGAGCCGGTATTGTGGCTCCCCACCCGCGGGAATGCAAGGCGAGCGGGCCCTCCGAACGGCGAGCGTTCAGCCCGATCGATCGGGGCCGAGCCGGTCCCGGAAGTCGTCGCGCCGCCGGTCGAAATACGGCCGCAGCCGATGCCAACGGACGCGCAGCGCGCGCGGCTCGAACGTCCATCCACGTTCGCGAAGACGCAACGCCACCTGCGCCCACGTGAGGCCTTCCGCGCGCAGCTCGATGAGCTGCAGCGTGAGCGCCGACATGCCGGGCAGGTCGGCGAGCGAGGTACATGAGGCGTCTGCGTCGGTCGGTGGGTCTTCCGCCTCGCTACGAAGCTGATTCGCGAGACGAGTCCACGTTGCGTCGGGAACCTGTCGCACGTGCCGGCGGCCGCGCTTCATGTCGATGGCGCGTCGAAGCGCGACCGTCGTGAGAAAAGCCGCGACGTTGCGCACGCGCTGAAGCCGTCCCGATCGCAGCCACCGCAACATCGTCGTGAGTGTCTCTTGCGCGACGTCGTCCGCATCGGCCGCATTCGACCCGATACGTCGAATCTGCGTGATCGCCGTTTGGACGATGAAGTCGTGCACGACGGCGACGATCCGTGCTTCCTCTTCCGGCCCGACTTTGGCCGTGGCCAAGCTCTCGAGGGTCGTGAGCTTGATCAGTCGTTCGTAGTCACTTCGCTCCTTGTCACGCACGCTTCCCCCTCCCTGGTAGTGTCGAAACGAAGCGATCCGACCGCTTCGAACGACCTGCCTGAGTGCGCCTGCGGATCTCGGGTTTCTCCTATCCCGGATTATAGGCGAGTCACGAATGAAGAGGGAAGGGCTGTTAGCGTTACGAGAAATTCGAGTGAGAATTCTCGTCACGAAACGAGGACCGGCTGCGTAGTGGTTGATGGAGGCCGATTCGAGCGAACGCGATCGGTGCCGAACCTCAGAGTCGAACCCTCAGAGTCGAACGGGTCTCGGGCAGAGGTCGGCGATCGTGAACTCCTCGCGTTCGAGCGCGCGGTCTTGGAGATTCATGAAGCCGATCACGAGTCCGAGTGCGAGGTAAGCGGTCGGTTCGTCCGGGATGGCGTCGCGCAAGCTCCATCGCGTGGGATCGAACGCGGCGAGGTCGGCGGCCATGTCGGGATCGCGACTGTTGTCGCAAGCATCGGTGTCCGGCAAGTCGGTCAGGTTACGCAGGATGCGTTCGCGCAGCTCGCGGCAGTCGGCCTCGGCCGTCGACGTCAAGGCGTCGCGGACCTCGTCGAACTTGATCGTCGCGATCGAGCGGAGAAGCTCGCGTCGCAAGACGAGCGGCTGAGCCTCTTCGGGGGCGTCGGAAGGAATCGCGAGGGTCTCTTCGATGACCGCGCGACGCGCCTCGGAGTCGAGGATGCGCGCAAAGCCGGTCATCTCGAGGATGAGGCGAAGGTCGGTTTCAAGTCTCGATCGAACGGGATTGATCATGAACGTTCTCCAGTTCCCCCTCGACGTCGTTTATAGATCGCCACGTGACGACCGATCTCCCCTGCTTCGTCCACCCCACCCCGCGCAAAGAACCGCTTTCTGCAGATCTCGTCGATCTGATTGCAGGCTCGTTTCTGCTTTTCGACGCTCTCATTGAGCGGATCGTTCGGCAACGCGTTTACCTCATTCATCCTAAGCAATCGTCGAGTCGGAAGATAGGCTAATCGAACGGGTCAGGCAAGAGGGTCGTCGAAGGAAGTCTTCGCATCCGATTCGGGGCTTCGTCGAGCCAGGGCCGAGGGGCCCTAGCACCTAGCGAGGGTCGGAGCGGCCTCGCGAGGTTCTTTTTCTCGAGAATTTCGAAACGCCCCATCACGCCGGAACCGTACTGCGCGAGGTTACGTAACAGCGTGGGCACGAAGGCGGTGATCCGCCTCGCTTCCGCCTCGGGGCGAGGGTAGACTCTTCCTATGAAATCGCGCGATTCTTTTTTCCGTTGGCTCGCATCGAGCCTTCCCGTTCCTGGTGTCGAGGCGTCGAGCGCCGTTGTCGCTCCGGTGGCGATGGTGCGTGCGCTGTGCCTCTGCGTCGTCGTGCTGGCTGCGTGCGGCTGCGGTGGGGGGAGCGGCGAAACGCCGAACAGTGTCTTCGTCTTGCTCGTCGATACCGTCCGGCGCGATGCGCTCGGGTGCTACGGCAACGAAGATCGCCCGACTCCCAACCTCGACGCGTTGGCGGCCGATGGTGTGCGCTTCGAGCATGCGATCTCGTCGTCGGGGTGGACGCTGCCTTCGGTGGCGTCGCTCCTTACCGGAACGTGGCCGACGCTCCACGGCGCGCGTGGCAAGGGAGTCCAGCTCACGCCGATCCGCGAGGAGATCGCGACCTTCACCGAGGTGTTCCAAGACGCGGGCTACGCGACGTCGGCGGTCGCGAACGCGGCGTTCGTGAGTCCGATGCTCGGCATCGATCGCGGCTTCGACGAGTTCGACCACAAGCACTCGTACAACTGGGACGCGCGGCGAGCGCAGGAGACGATCGACATCGCGCTCGAGATGGTGCGCGACAACCGCGACGATCCGCAGTTCGCGCTCGTCCATCTCTTCGATGCGCATCTCATGTACGACCCGCCGCCCGCCTACGCCACGAAGTACACGGACGGGCGCATGGATCCGCCTCCGCCGCTCACCATGGACCTGTGCCTCGGCATGCAGAAGAGCAAGACCGAGCCGCCGGCGCGTGACGACATCCAATACGTGAAGGACGTCTATCACGCCGAGGTCGCGTATCTCGACGAGCACGTCGGACGGTTCGTCGCCGAGCTGCGCACGCTAGGGCTCTACGACGCGGCGACGATCATCGTTGTCGCCGACCATGGCGAGGAGTTCTGGGAGCACGGCGGCTTCGAACATGGTCATACCCTGCACGACGAGTTGGTACGCGTTCCGCTCATCGTGAAGTTTCCGAAGGATCAGGGATTCGCCGGACGCGTGGTCGATGCGCAGGTCCGCATGATCGACATCTTGCCGACCGCTCTCGAACTTCGCGAGCTCGACGCGCCGGCGACGAGTCGCGGTCGGTCGATGCTGCCGCTCGTACGCGAGGAGCCCGACGAGCCGCGACCCGCGTTTTGCGAGAGCACGCTGTACGGTGCCGAGCAGATCGCGTGGCGCTCGGATCGCTACACGTACATCTACGATCAGGCGTCGGGCGGAAAGCTCTACGACTGGCGCGCCGATCCGGGCGAGACTCGCGACCTTGCCAAGAGCGACCCGGCGACCGCAGCGCGGTTGCGTGAAGAGCTGCACGGGTTCTGGAGCGAACTACGCGAAGAAGCCGGGAAGCTCGCTACTTCGAAAGCCGTCGACCTGAGCCCCGATCGCATCGAGCAGCTCCGCGCGCTCGGATACATCCGCGACGATGAATGACGCCGTCAGTACTGACCCTTCTTGAAGCAGTCGGGACAGTACACGGGGCGACCCGCCGCAGGTCGGAACGGAACGGTCGTCGACTTGCCGCACGACGCGCAATCGGCGCGGAAGACGAGTCCCGAGGTGTTGCGCTGTTTGCCGCTGCCGGGTTTCGTTCGAAATCGGTCTTTGCGTGCGTCCGACGATCCCCGAGCGTGCGGTCGCGCGGCGGTGTCGCGGCGCGGCGTTCCGCGCGATTCGTCACGCGGCGCTGCAGGACCGCGCGGCTTCGCCCCCGAGCCGGCCTTCTCTTCCTTGCGACGCGCGCGGCAAGCGCGACAGCGTTTCGGCTCGGTCGTGAACCCGAGTTTCTCGAAGCGCTTCTGATCCGTGATCGTGTGCACGAACTCGGCGTCGCAGTCGGCGCAGCGCAGCACCTTGTCTTGGAACGTCAACGGGGGGTCCTTTCGGGGCGAATCGCGAAGTTCGTATTCATCGGGATCGTAGCTGTCGTACGACCGATTCGATCTGCGCTCGGCGCGCGTCGCTCGCGGGAGCGTGTTCGAGGAACGTCTCGAAGACGCGAAGTGCTGCCGCGTGGTCTTGGCTGAGGTTCAGGTGGACCTGCCCGAGTCCCGCGAGCGCGTCGATCTGCTCCGGTGCTCGCTCGAGGATCGCTTGAAACACGCGCTGCGCCTCGCCGGCTCGCTTGCGTTCGAGCCAGGCGTAACCGAGCTGCAGGTGCGCGCGCGGATCGGCCGCGATCGAGGCTTCGGGAGTTACGTCGACGAGCATCCGCAACACCTCGAACGCCGCGTCGTTCGCTTTCATGCCGCGCAGCTGCTGGAGCATCTGTCGGTAGATGTACGGACTTTTCGGTCGGTGCTCACGCAACGTGTCGACGATCGCCTCGGCGAAGCGGGGGTCGCCGTCGCGCAGCCGACGTACGGCCGCCTCGAAGTCTTCGAGGAACGGCAAGATCGTCTTCACATCGGGGAGCCCATCGGGTGAGAGCGTCTGCGGGGTTCCCGCATCGAGCTCACCGACGATGTAGCCGAGCTCCAGCAGTTGGTTGCGGCGCTCGGCGTCGATCTCGGCGAACTCGGTGTCGCCGACGCCGTAGCGTTCCATGAGATCGCGCAGATTGCCGAGCATCGCGGTGAGGCGCTCGGGGTCGTGATCGGCGAGGTTGACGCTCTCGCGCGGATCGCTGCGGAGGTCGTAGAGCTCGGGTTCGGGCGAGTCGATGACCTTGAAGCCGCCGTCGACGAGCGCGGTCACCGGGTGATATCCGAACACGCGAAACGCGTAGATCGATTCGGCGAACGCGGGCTGCTCGACGATGCTGCCATCCGAGCGCAGCGCGGGTACGAGGGATCGCGCGGGCAGGCGGGGGTCGTTCGATCTGTCGCCGGGTTCGAGCTCGCCCGCAATCTCGAGGACCGTCGGGGCGACGTCGACGAGGCGCACACGTTCGGCCACGCGCTTGCCTTGCGCAAATCGATCGGGCGCGTGCACGATCAACGGGATGTCGACCGTCGCGCCGTAGAGGAAGAGTCCGTGCGTGCTCTCGCCGTGGTCGCCGAGTCCTTCGCCGTGATCGGAAGTGACGATCGTGACGAGGTCGCGCGGGGAGCGCGTGGCGCGGATCGCGTCGAGGAGCACGCCGACTTGCGCGTCACAGTACGTGATCTCTTCGTCGTACGGGTCGCGGTCGGGTTTTCGATAAGCGGCCGGAGCTTCGTAGGGCTCGTGCGGATCGTAGAAGTGAATCCATGCGAAGAAGGGGCGCCCGTCGTCGTGCGCCTTCAGCCATCGCGTGAACGACGAAACGACGGCTTCGGCGCGCCGCTCGACGAGGCGGCTCCCTTCGGGGCCCATCGCGTCGTCGTAGACCTCGAACCCGCGATCGAGACCGTGCAGGCTGTCGAGCTGCACGGCGCCGATGAACGCGGCGCACGCATAGCCCGCGTCGCCGAGAACGTCGGCGACGGTGTCGAAGCCGTCGCGTGGGAGCTTGCTTTCGTTCGTTCGTGCGCCGAGCTGAAAGGGGTACGCGCCCGTGAGCATCGAGGCGTGCGCGGGAACCGTGAGCGGAACCGGCGAGATCACGTGCTCGAAGACGACGCCCTCGGCCGCGAGGGCGTCGAGGCGCGGTGTGTCGGCGCGGTCGTAGCCCCACGGTCGCAGGCGGTCGGCGCGCACCGTGTCGAGCGTCACGAGCACGATGTTCGGACGGTCGTCGTCGGCGGCGATCTCGGATCGTCCGGAGTCGTCGCTCCCCGAGCACGACACCACCGCGAGCAGTCCGAAGATGAGCAGCCACGCCGGGATGCCGCGGGGGGCGGCGGGCGGGGCCGAAGGAATGGCGTTCATGTCGCAAGTGTCGCAAAGGGCGTCCGCGGGCACAATCGACGGCGTTTCTCGGGCGACCTGTCAGACGATCGGGCGGCCGATACCGGGCGAGTCGCCGAGCGTCGCGGCGAGGCGTTCGAGCCCCTCCGCAAGGGTCGCACGCGTGCGAGGAGCACTCATCGAGATGCGGACCGCGGCGGGTGGCCGCCCCGTGCCGACCCAAAATGCGTCGGCCGGAGTCACGGCGACGCCGCGACGTTCGGCGGCCTCGGCGAAGCGCGCGCCGGAGTCCCACGCATCGGGGAGGCGAAGCCACGCGTGATACCCCGCGGGGGCGCACGTGACGTCGGCGTCGGGCAGCGCCGACCGCAGCAACGCGACGCGCGCGGCGGCTTCGCTGCGCTTGCGTTCGAGCGTGGCTTCGGCCGTGCCGTCGTCGATCCACTCCGCGAAGATCTCGGCCGTGAGCGGCGGCACCATCCACGTGGTCGCCCACGTTCGCTGCGCGAGGCGCTCGATCGCGCCGCGCGGGGCCGCAACCCAGGCGACACGCAGACCCCCCGCGACGGTCTTCGACGGACCCGCGAGGAAGTACGTGAACTCGGGCGCGATCGACGCGATCGGATGCGGCGGGTCGTCGAGGAGTCGATGGTGAATCGCGTCTTCGACGATGCGCAGTCCGTGGCGCTTCGCGATACGGGCGATCGTTTCGCGGCGATCGTTCGGCATCACGGTCGCGGTCGGGTTCTGGATCGACGGGACGCAGTAGAGTGCCGCGGGCTTTCGTTGTCGACAGAGCGAGTCGAGCGCGTCGGGGAGGAGTCCCTCGTCGTCGACGGGGACTCCTGCGAGCTTGAGCCCGAGGAAGTCCGCAACGGCGCGCAGGCCCGGATAGGTGAGATCTTCGGTGAGGATCGTTTCGCCCGGGCGCGCGAGCGTCGACAGCACGACGGTGAGCGCATGCTGCGTCCCCGCCGTGATCGCGACGCATTCGGCGGGGACTTCGAACCCGTGTCGTGCGATCCACTCGGCGCCGGCTTCGCGATGGCGGGTCGTCCCCGTGTTGGGCTGATACCGGAGCAACTCGGCGAGATCCGGGCGCCGTGCGAGCTTTCGCAACGTGGGCGCGAGATCGGGATTCTCGCTCTCGAGCGGCCACGTCATGCCGAGGTTCACGCTGCCGCGCACCGAGTCCCCCAGATCGCCGATCGGAAGCTCCTCGGGAGGCGCTGTGCCGACGAAGGTCCCGCGTCCCGTCTCGCCACGGATGAGCCCACGCTGCTCGGCGACCGCGTACGCCCGTGTCACGGTACCGACCGAGACCCCGAGCCGGAGCGCGAGATCGCGCTGCGTCGGAAGGCGAGAACCCGTGTCGACCTTGCCCGAGGCGATGTCGTCCGCAAGTGCGTCGACGATCGCGAGATAGCGGGCCTTCCCTCGCTGCAGTGACGGCTTCCATATTGTCATAGAGACGATAAATAAATTGTATCGGTCTGGAGGTCAAGATAGTTTCGTCGGAGATCCTATTGTCATGGAGGTAAGTCGATGCTCGATCCACGAACGACCGCCGAGACGATGCGCCCCGACGAATCCGAGGCCGGCGGACTCCTCGACCCTGCCGATTGGGGAGGGTTGCGCGATCTCGGCCACCGCATGGTCGACGACATGCTCGAATGGCTCCGGACGGTGCGAGAGCGCCCGCTCTACGAGCCGGTGCCCGAGTCGGTGCGGCGCTCGCTCTCGGGGCCCGTGCCGCGCGAGCCGCAGGCGGCGTCCGCGGTGTACGAGGACTTCCGGCGCGACGTGCTCCCGTACCCGCACGGCAACGTCCATCCACGCTTCTGGGGGTGGGTCGTGGGGACCGGCACTCCGCTCGGCATGCTCGCTGACATGCTCGCCGCGGGCATCAACTCGAACTCGGGGTTCGGCGATCACTGCGCGGTGCACGTCGAGCGGCAAGTCGTGGCTTGGCTCGCCGAGGCGCTCGGTATCGACGCCGGGGTCTCGGGCCTGCTCGTCAGCGGTTGCAGCGTCGCGAACCTCACGGGTCTCGCGATCGCGCGCAACGCGCTCACGGAGGGCGACGTGCGACGCGACGGACTCGCGGGCCAGGCCCCGCTCGTGGTGTACGGCTCGACCGAGACGCATTCGTCGAACCTGCGCGGGCTGGAGCTGCTCGGGATCGGTCGTAATGGTTTTCGGGGCATCCGGGTCGACGCCGACCATCGCATCGACGTCGAGGCATTGCGTGCGGCGATTCGCGCGGATCGTGAAGCCGGGCGTCGCCCGCTCGCGGTGGTCGGAAACGCCGGGACCGTGAACATCGGCGCGTTCGACGACCTCGGCGCGCTCGCGGACGTGTGTTCGGACGAAGGGCTGTGGCTTCACGTCGACGGCGCATTCGGCGCGCTCGCGGCTCTCTCCGGTCGCCTGCGCCCGCTGACCGCCGCGCTCGAACGCGCCGATTCGGTCGCGTTCGACCTCCACAAGTGGCTCCACGTTCCTTACGACGCCGGGGCGATCCTCGTGCGTCGAGCCGAGGCGCATCGTAAGGCGTTCGAACTGTCGGGCGCGTACCTGTCGCACCTCGAGAGCGGCGTTGCGACCGGGCCCGAGAACTTCATGCAGCGCGGGGTCCAGATGTCGCGCGGCTTTCGCGCGCTCAAGGTGTGGATGACGATCAAGGAGCACGGGATCGACAAACTCGGCCGCGCCGTCGAAGCGAACGTCGACCAGGCGGCTTACCTCGCGGATCGGGTCGAGCGCGAGCCCGAGCTCGAGCTCGCCGCCCCGGTTCCGCTGAACATCGTGAACTTCCGCTTCGTGCCGCAAGGGGCGCCGAGGGCCGCCGAGGAGCTCGATCGTCTCAACCGCCGCGTGCTCGAGGCCCTGCACGCGAGCGGCGTCGCCGCGCCGTCGCACACGGTCCTCGACGGCCGATTCGTGCTGCGCACCGCGATCTCCAACCACCGTAGTCGCTTCGACGACTTCGACCTCCTCGTCGACGAAGTGCTGCGCCACGGGCGGAGCCTCGCCCAGGCTGGAAGTCGGTGACCGCGCTGAGCTATGCTTCTCCCGAGGCGGGCGCGTTCGCGTCGGCCCCAGCTCAGCCGAGATCCGATAGCCACCGAGGAGGGCTCCCATGAAGCGTTCGACGAAGATCACGTTGCTGCTGGCCGGTTTGCTGGTCGCGACGTTCACGACCACGCGCGTCGTGTTCTCGCATTGCGAGATCCCGTGCGGCATCTACGGCGACAAGATGCGCATCGACATGCTGTACGAACACGTCACGACCATCGAGAAGTCGATGAATCAGATCAACGAGCTTTCCGGTGATGCACAGAATAACGTTAACCAACTCGTCCGTTGGGTGAACAACAAAGAAACTCACGCG
>JAUIME010000863.1 GCA_030433195.1 bacterium | reverse complement strand
CACGGTAGACGACGTCGTCCGTCGAAGCGAAGGCTGTCGAGGAAGCGACGAGCAGGAGGCAAGCCAGGCCGAGCGAAGAAAGCGCGATCGGCAGGAGTCTGCGGCTCGAGATCGAGCGGTAGGAAGCGGCCGAAGACGAGGTCGTCGAAGACGGAGTCGCGGCGTACGGATACTGTCGGTCGAAATGCATGAGTGGTGTCCCTCGGATCGGAGGAGCGAGCCCATGTCGATCGGAGGCCCCTTACCTCGAAGGATCGACTCGGCACTCGACTCCTCGCCGTGCACCCGGTAGCGATCACCGATTCATATCGGGACGAGCCCGAAGGTCGGTGGCAGGTACTCGGCGGGATCTCCTAGCGGTCGCGGAGGCGACCGTCCCCTCATGTTTCCGCGGAACATTGCTTCTCGCTTCTCATCCCACTCTGGGGAGACGATGAGTCACGGGGCGCGTGTCATCGGCGAGGTACTGCTTTGCGTTTCTTGTCTCTCCTTCTGATTGCCAATGGTAAACAGAAGTTCCCTCTGAGATCAAGTTTTTCTCGGCCCTCAAATTGAGAGCAAACCCGGACACGAGATGGATTTGCAGGTCTTCGACGACGCGATGCATCGACCGTGTCGACACCGTTCGCAAGTCACCGCACCTTCGGCACTCGTGCGAACGGACACGCGAAGCGAGCGCCGGGTTCAGTCCAAAAGGGTCGCCCGGTAAGCGGGACGGTTCTTCCGCATCCATCGGATCGTTCGTAGATCCGCCAACCCTTTGAACACGCGATTGCGCAACCCGTACTTCGAGCGTCCCGACATGCGCGGGAAGTGTCGGACCGGAGTCTCCGTGACGCGGAAGCCTTCCCACTTGACCAACGTCGGGATGAAGCGATGCAGCCCGTCATAGAGACGAACGTCACGCATGACTTCGGTCTTGAAGACCTTGAGCGGGCAACAAGTGTCGTGAACGCGCTCGCCCGTGAGTCGATTCCGAATCGCGTTCGCGACTTTCGACGAAAGGCGTTTCAGCCACGGGTCGTCTCGATCCTTCCGCCACCCACAGACCATGTCGTACTCGTCGAGCATCTCGACCAAACGCGGGATGTCGTTCGGATCGTTCTGCAAGTCGGCGTCGAGCGTCACCGTAATCGTACCGCGCGCCGCGCGAAACCCGGCGTCGAGCGCCGAGCTCAATCCCCAATTGCGGTCGAGGCGAACGACCCGAATCTCGGGGACCTCCGCCCGGTATCGATCGAGAAGCTCGCCGCTGCCATCGTCACTCCCGTCGTCGACGAGCACGAGCTCGAACGTTCGCCCGAGAGATCGCAGCACCGCGAGCATGCGCTCGCGTAGTTCCGGAAGACACTCGATCTCGTTGTAGACGGGGATCACCGCCGAAACCTGGGGACTGTCCGACATCGACTCCTTCTCCTGCTTCGCGACTCGTTGGATCACGAGAGGCTCCCTTCGCGGGAGTCTCGCTTTCGGTCACGATACAACCGACGAGGCCGATCGCGGCGGGCGCCTTCTCGAATATCCGGTGAAACCGCTCGACTTCGTGCTTTCCGGATACGGGAGTCCTCGATGCATTTCGTTTTCGCCGAACAATCCACGCCCCCGGCGGGCATGGATCATCGAGCGGCCGGCCCTTCCGGCAGGATCCGGGGTTCGCGGCCGTAGCGGGCCCCGGCCCACCAGGCACTCTCACTGGAGGCAATCATGGACTCGATCCTCGCGACACGCATCTGTCACGGAATCATGTTGGTGCTGGCAGCGCTCGCCACCGAAGCCACCGCGCAAGTCCGCATCCGCGTCGAAAAGCCCGCGTCCATCACGCTCCAGGCCTCCTGGGAGCCGTGCCGCGAATCTGAATACGGACTCTTCACCGAGAACGAGATTCTACGTTCCGTCGCACCCGCCCGCCCGATCGGCGTCCTTGGGGACGTCGTCCCCCCTCGCGTAGAAGCTGCCCAGTTGGTTCATGGCGTCCGGGACCCCGGCGTCCGCCGCTTCCCGGACCAGGCGCAAGCCCTCGGCTATGTCTTCGGGCGACGCGCCCGGGACCAAGAGGTACATGCTGAGGCCAAACTTCGCGCGCGGGCTACCCGCCTCGGCGCCGCGCTGGAACCAGGCGCGCGCCTGGACCGGGTCTCGCTCGACGCCTCGACCGAGGC
>JAUIME010000862.1 GCA_030433195.1 bacterium | reverse complement strand
GGCGAAGTGTTCCGGATCGGGATACGTCCCCGTCGCGAACAAGACGCGTTCGCAGACGATCGGCTCGGGCAAGGCCGACGCCGGAATCCGCGTGCCGCGCGGTACGTCGACGCGCACGACGTGGCACGGACCGAGGTAGAGCGAGAGGTCGCGAGCTTCGATCGACTCGGCGTCGCGTCCGTAGTGGTTCGGGGCATCGGCGTGCGCACCGAGGTGTACGGTCGCGTGCAGTGTCGAGAGCGTCAGGTTGGCGCCCTCGGCCATGTCGACGAGGACCTCGCGGCGCGGCGGGGTGTCGCCGGGCCAGACCGCGAGTCGCGGGGTCACGGTCGGCGTGATGTCGTAGATCGTCATCGCGCGGCTCCCGTTCTCAGAGCTCGTGGCGAATCGCCCACAGGTCGTGGAACGCGGGCTTGAAGAGCGACGTCTTCAAGAACTCGACGCCGAGCGATCCGCCCGTGCCGGTCTTGTTCCCGATCGTGCGCTCGACGAGTTTCACGTGGCGATAGCGCCATTCCTGCAAGCCTTCGTCGAAGTCGGTCATCAACTCGAACAGCATCGCCGCCTCGGGATCTTCCCGGTACAGGCGAAGGATCTCGCGTTGGACGTCCTCGTTCGGTCCGTCGGGCTCGGTCGCTTCCTTCGCGCGCACCGCCTCGGGGAGGGTCGCGCCGCGCGTCTCGAGAAAGTCGTAGAAATGCGAGACGAGCGAGGGCGTTCGCAGGCGCTTCTCGAGTCGATCGTAGCCCGGAGATTCGGGCGAGTGGTACTTCATCATCGCCGGTCGCTTGTAGCCGAGCAGAAACTCGAACTCGCGGAACTGGACCGATTGGAATCCCGACGCGTTCTCGAGGAAGTCACGGAACGAACGGAAGGACATCGGCGTCATCGTCTCGAGGATGTCGACTTGGCCGACGAGTGTCTTCATCACCATGCGGGATCGCTTGAGCGAGTGCAAGGCGCCGAACAGGTCGCCGGCGGTGAAGTCGCGCGCGACCTTGTCGAGTTCGTGCATGAGCAGCTTGAACCACAGCTCGTAGCTCTGGTGGATGACGATGAAGAGCATCTCGTCGTGCTCGGCCGGTTCGGAGCGCGGCACTTGCAGCGACAACAGCTCCTCGATGCGAAGATACGTCCCGTAGTTGAATTCGCTCGTGGCGGCGGGGGGCTTCATGATCCGGACTCCTCATTGGAAGCTGCGGACCCGCGCGCGCCGATGGCGCTCGCGAGCGTCCAGACATCGTGGAACGTGTTGTAGAGCGGGACGGGCGCGACGCGCAACACGTCGGGCTCGCGGAAGTCGCCGACGCATCCCTGCGCTTCGACTTCTCGAAACGTCTCGCGCGGGCGTTCGTGCAAGCGGATCGACAGTTGGCAGCCGTGGCGCTCGGGTTCGGCCGGCGTGAGGATCTCGAGATCGTCGCGCTCGATCCGCTCGAGCAGGTACCGCAGGTATCCCGTGAGACGTAGCGACTTCTCGCGCAGCGTCTTCATCCCGACCGAGTCGAAGATCTCGAGGGACGCGCGAAGCGGAGCCATCGCGAGGATGGGCGGGTTGCTCAGTTGCCATCCGTCGGCGCCCTCGCGCGGAACGAACTCGGGCTCGAGGTGCATGCGGAATCGAGTCTCGGGATCGTTGCCCCACCAACCGCCGAAGCGCACGAGGGAAGGGTCGCTCCCGTGTCGTTCGTGAACGAAGCAGCCCGCGATCGCACCCGGGCTCGAGTTCAGGTACTTGTAGGTGCACCACACGGCAAAATCGACGTCCCAATCGTGCAGCTGAAGAGGGAGGTTGCCCGCCGCGTGAGCGAGGTCGAGGCCGAAGCGACAGCCCTGCCGGTGGGCGGCAGCGGCGAGTCGCGGGATGTCGAAGAACTGTCCCGTGAGGAAGTTGACCCCCGCGAGGAGCACGAGCGCGATCGTCGATCCCTCGCGTTCGAGTGCGGCTTCGATGTCCTCTTCGCGGACGATCGATTCGCCCTCGCGCGGCTCGACGACGACGAGTACGTCGTCCGGATCGTAGCCGCGCTCGCGGATCTGGGTGCGGATCGCGTAGGTGTCCGAGGGGAACGCCGGTGCTTCCATGAGGATCTTCGGACGCTCGTTCGTCGGTCGATAGAACGTCACCATCATGAGGTGCAGATTGACGGTGAGGCTGTTCATCAT
>JAUIME010000861.1 GCA_030433195.1 bacterium | reverse complement strand
GAGCATCCTCTCGATGAGTTCTGCCGATCCCCCTCGCGACTCCAACCCCGCCCCTGGCCCGGAGGAACGCGCCCCTCGCGCACGCGAGATGGCGGGCCTGCGCGCGCAGGTCGACGGTCTCCGTCGGCTCGTGCTGCTCGCGACGATCCTCGCGGTGGTCGCCATCGCGTTCGCCGCGTACTCGACGTTCCGTTCGAAGCTCACCGTACAGGAAATGAGCCTCGTCGGCCCGGGGGGCACGCGCGCCAAGCTCGAGTTCGACGACGGCTACCCGCAGCTCGTGTTCTTCGATCGCGAAGGGGTGAAGCGCGCGGTTTTCGACGAGGCCGGACTCATTCTGTGGGGTCTCGACGGCACGACCATGCTGCGCGAGATCGGCGACGCGTCGCGCCTCGAGTTCAAGCGCACGTTCGAAGGGCGCGAAACCCTCACGTGGCTCGTCAACGACGGGGTGCGCCAGCAGCTCCTGCTCAAGGACAAGATCGACGGCGACGAAGTCCGACTCGCGCTCGACCCAAGCAAAGGCGCGAGAATCCAAGCCTACGACGACAAGAACGGCGCGTTCTCGATCCCGACCGACGCCGCGCGCGAACCCGACGAGAGCGACGACACGAAGACGAAGGACCAAGAGTAGTGCGCCTGCGCGCCCGCCACGCCGCGCTCCTTGTCGCCGCCACGCTCTTCGCGACGGGATGCACGGGAATCCTCCACGAACAACGATTCGTGCCCGACGTCGAACGCGGCGAGGCCTCGGTCGTCGAAAGGCGCGATCATCTACGTCGGATGGCGGGTGCCGTGATCCGTCTGAGCGGTCGTACGGGTGCGTTGATCCTCGAACTCGGCGACGTCCGTCTCGGTCTCGCCACCGAGCGGGTCCGAAGCGGAGTCTACGCGTTCGGGCCGATCCTGCCGTTCATCCCCTTCCCGGTAAACGACGACACGCGCGAAACGCTCGCCGTCCTCCTGCAGCTCGACTCGGAAACTCCCGTGACGATCCATCCCGACGCGACACGCATCCGTCTCGACGGTGAATCGCGATGGACTCGTCCCACGGCAATCTCGAACGGCTTCCAGTTCGATCGTGACGTCGAGCCCCTCCATAACGACGGCAACGCCCCGATCCCGATCGAGCCCGGTGAGCGCCTGTGGCTCCACTTCGACGTCGATCCGCGAGATCCCGACGGATTCGCGATGGACCTCACCCTTGGCGACGAGAGCCACGAAGAGACTCGGGCGGTGTCGCTGCGCTTCACGAAGAATCGCGCGACGTTCTTCGTCGTCGTCGGCTGAGGGCGCCGCGGGATCACAGGTCCGCGAGACGCTCCTTCGGAAAGGACTCGAACCCGTCGAGGAACCCGCGCAGATCCCCGGGGAGCGGGCACCGCACGTCGATCCGCTCGCCGGTGATCGGATGCGTCACGCGTAGCCGAGTCGCATGGAGGAACAATCGAGGCAGACCGTGCTCGTCGCGGAGCCATTGGTTGATGCGCCCTTTTCCGTAGGTCGAATCCCCGACGATCTGATGCGCGCAGTGGGCGAGGTGGCGGCGGATCTGGTGTCGGCGCCCCGTGTGCAGCTTCGCGGTGACGATGGAGAATCCGCCGAACGACACGACGCGTTCGAACGTGGTGCGCGCGTCTTGCGGATTGCCGCGATCATTCTTGAGCGCGCGCCCCACGCAGAAGGCATCCGCCGCTTCGCCGCGCACCATCGCCAGGTAGATCTTCTCGGTCGACGAATCGACGAGCGCCTCCTGCCAACGAGCAGCATCCTCGGACGAGAGCGCGAAGACGAGGATCCCGGACGCCGGCCGATCGAGCCGATGCACGGCGTAGACGTAACAACCCGCCAGGTCCCGCACGGTTTGAAGAAGCGCGGGCCCGTCGTCGACGGCCTCGCGCGACCGGTGCACGAGCATCCCCGCGGGCTTGGCGACGATCCACGCGGTCTCGTCGCGCCACAGCACGTCGATCTGCGGTGCGGGAGGCTGGCATCCGTCGATGGGCGCGATGGGGGCCTCGCCCCCCTGCCCCTGCGCTTTGTCGCCGCCAGGCTCGAGCGTACCGTCCACCGCGTCGTTCATCGGCTCGCGCGCGAACCGGCTGCCGGCACGCTCGGAACGCATCCGCAGCCGTTCGTACCGAAGTCGCCGAAACCGCCGCCGATC